>JBCDEX010000146.1:0-4430 GCA_039178995.1 Pseudomonadota bacterium
AGCTGGTTCACGCGGTGTTAATGATCGCTACGAAATGCAATTTAATGGTCGACACGTTGCCATTTCGTCTGATTTTATGAATGAGTTGGCGTCGTTGCGACGCGACGTGAGTTACGATATTCACACAAAAGGCATCGTGTCTAAAAAGCGTCGGATTTTGTGTAAACTAGGCGGTTCATCGTCTGGATTGGTCTTGTCGGCACGTTATTTAACGTATCAAAAACATCGCATCGTTGCGGACCAATTGAAGCCAGTGTATTCCGTTGCTGGAAATTGTTTGTTTAACGAACATTACGCTCCCATCACTGAAAAGTCGAAGCTGACAGCTTCGCGTTTATTGGGCATGATGGACGTTTTGATGCGAATGCAATCAAAATAAATGATCGGAAGGCCAGCCGCCTTCCGAAGTCACGTATGCGCTCTAGAGTGAATGACGTTTAAGAGGTGCGTTTTTTACGCAGATGGGCGCTCACACCGTCAACGTCTGTGTAAATAATCGCACCGGATGTGTTGCGATTCAGCTCTGCGGCGTTGGCTTCATCGGTGTCAATGTGCATCTCCAGTTTGTAGCCTGGACTGACACGAACTAATACATCTCCGTAAATCAAATCACGTGGACCGCCCACAATGGCAATTTCCACTTCGTCTTTGTCGGCCACATTAAAATACGCCGCATCGTCGGGGTGCATGTGAATGTGGCGACGCGCACAAATTAAGCCTTCTGCTAAATGCACCGTGCCATTCGGTCCCTCTAAAGTGATCGGAGCGGAGTCCTTAATGCGACCAGAGTCTCTGATGGGGGCGTCCACACCGAGTTTGAATTCATCGGTACGAGAGATTTCAACTTGGTTTTTACTGCGCAATGGCCCGAGTAAACGAACACCGTCGATGCGACTTTTCGGACCAATTAAATTAACGCGCTCTTCACAGGCGTATTGACCAGGCTGAGAAATGTCTTTGTATTTTGTGGGGCTGCTTCCTTCACCAAATAAAATCTCAAACGTCTCTTGATCGAGGTGTAAATGGCGCGCGCTGACCGCCACAGGGATTCCTCGCGGCGTGTCTTGGTTGAGGCTGTTCACTGTACTTTGAGTTTGCTGTGCGATCATCAGCTCTTCATTGGTTTTGATCACCAACAATTTGACGCGTGAGGTCGGGTGGCTGATGTCAATGACGGGATTGTCGTCGTTGAGTGTGGCGTCGATGTTGGCGTTTTCGTTTAAACGTATGCCTAAAAATGAAAACCGTTGCAAGATGCGTTGACGCATACTGGCGCTGTTTTCACCAATGCCGCCGGTCAAAATGATGCAGTCGACACCGCCCATTGACGCCGCATAGGCTCCAATGTATTTGCGCACTCGATGGCCAAAGACATTAATGGCTAAGCGCGCCTGCTCGTTGCCGTCATCGGCCGCGGTTTCGATCTCACGCAAATCGTTGCTGATGCCTGATAATCCTTTTAAGCCACTGTTTTTATTCAATTCATGAGCGCATTCTTCCAGCGATAAGCCCGCTTGTTGTGCCAGATGAATGACTGCGCCTGCGTCAATGTCGCCAGAGCGCGTGCCCATCACCAGTCCTTCAAGCGGGGTCATGCCCATGCTGGTGTCTGTGGAGTGTCCGAACTCGATTGCGCAGGCGCTGGCGCCATTGCCCAGATGCAAGCTGATCATGCGCAGTTCGGATATCGGTTGTTGTAAGAATTGAGCGGCTTGTTGGCTGACGTATGCGTGCGATGTGCCGTGGAATCCGTAGCGGCGAATGCCATGCTGCTGTGCATGCTTGGGGTCAATGGCGTAGGTGTAAGCGCGCTTTGGCAGGGTATGGTGGAAGGCTGTGTCGAATACGGCCACGTGCGGCACATCAGGCAATGCGACTTGAGCGGCTTTGATGCCGTCCAAATTGGCCGGGTTGTGAAGCGGTGCAAGCGGTATGCACTGGGTGATGGTCTCGATCAGCTCAGCATCAATCACGCTGGCGTCGTTGACGTGTTCGCCACCATGCACCACACGATGACCCACGGCGTCAATTGAGTGTACTGAGGTGCTTTCTAAAATCGTGGCAATGGCGGCTGCGTGACCGCGGTCAACGCCTTCGATCACACCCTTTAACAGCTGTGTGGGGCGGTTGTTGCCGTTGCCCATGCTCAATAATTGGTATTTGATACTTGACGAGCCGCAGTTTAGGACGAGAATGTTCATAGTGATCGCTTCTGTATGAGTCATATGGAGAGTTATTTTGGAGTGCATTGTAACAAATATGTCGCAGCTGCGACTAGAGAGGGCGTTAACGGCTGCGATTGTTGGTTGGTTATGCGTCGTTTGAGGGGCTATTAGTGTTGATATTGTTAGGTTCAATCGTTCAGATTAGGTATAATTGCTGCAATCTTAAGAAGGCACATAACAGCACAGTCCACAGAGGCTAAGTAACGACCCAAGTGACCCCATGGAACTGATTTACGGCATACATAATTTACGTGAGAAACATCGTTCCTGTGTCGCGACCATTGGGGCGTTTGATGGTATTCATTTGGGCCATCGTGCGTTACTTGATCAAGTGACAGCGTATGCAAAAAAGATGAATTTACCGTCCACGGTGATTGTGTTTGAGCCATTGCCTCGAGAGTATTTTGCACCCAAGCAATCACCAGCACGTTTGACCAGTTTTCGAGAGCGTCACATGCAATTGCTCAGTTGTGGTGTGGATCGTGTGTTGTTGATTCATTTTACTCAGGCAGTCAGTCAAATGTCAGCACTCGAGTTCATTCAACGTGTGTTTGTGGATGGCTTAGGGGTGCGACAGATTGTCGTTGGCGATGACCTACGATTTGGTCACGATCGCCAAGGTGATTTTGGTTTATTACGTGATGTGGGGGCGTTAAACGGTTTCGGTGTCTCTCAAAGCGACACGTTTTTGTTAGAAGGTGAACGGGTGAGTAGCACCCGCATTCGCAAACTCTTGGAACAATCCGATTTTACCACAGCTGAACGCTTGCTCGGTCGACCATACACCATCTGTGGTAAAGTGGTGGTCGGACGACAGCTGGGACGTACTCTGGGTGCACCCACTGCAAACCTTGAGTTACACCGGTTAAAAACAGCCCTGTCGGGTGTGTATGCGGTGAATGTGATGTTGGCCAGTGGCAAGGTCATGCAAGGGGTTGCCAATGTCGGCACCCGCCCGACAGTTGACGACAGCATCAAGGCCATTTTAGAAGTGCATGTGCTGGATTTCAGTGGTGATTTGTATGGGTCGTTGTTGGAAGTTACTTTTTTAGAAAAAATACGCGATGAACAGCGGTTTGCAAATTTAGATGAACTGAAGACTCAAATCCATCAAGACATTGCGTGGGTACATAATTTTTTTAATGTGGCGGTGAGCTAACCGTCAATGACTAATTTAATGATGTAAGAGAGAGCAATACGTGTCCTATAAAGAAACGTTGAATTTACCAAAAACGTCGTTCGCCATGAAAGCGAATTTGCCTCAACGCGAGCCTAAAATGTTGGCGCAATGGAGTGACTCAGGCTTGTATGAAAAAATTCGAACGCGTTCAGCAGGGCGCCCACAATTTATTTTGCACGATGGGCCTCCTTATGCAAACGGTGACATTCATTTAGGCCATGCGCTCAATAAAACATTGAAAGACATCATCATCAAATCAAAAACACTCAGCGGTTTTGATGCGCCGTACGTACCTGGGTGGGATTGTCATGGATTGCCGATCGAAATTAACGTTGAGAAAAAAACAGGCAAAGCCGGGGCAAAAATCACGGCAAAAGAATTCAGACAAGCTTGCCGAGAATACGCGCCGAAGCAGATCAAAGGTCAGAGAGAAGATTTTAAGCGCCTCGGTATTTTAGGGGAGTGGGACAACCCATACCTGACCATGAATTTTCCGTTTGAAGCGAACATCATCCGCACCTTGGGGAAAATGATTGAAAACGATCACGTGTATCGCGGATTAAAGCCGGTGAATTGGTGTTGCGATTGTGGTTCGGCGTTGGCGGAAGCCGAAGTAGAATACGCAGACAAAACGTCACCATCGGTAGACGTTGCATTTTCGTTTGTGGACGCGTCGTTTGTTGCTACGACCATGAAGGCATCCGTCGACTCGTCGGTGTCGATTGATGTGGTGATTTGGACTACAACGCCGTGGACCTTGCCTGCCAACTTAGCGGTGTCATTGCACTCAGAGGTTGAATACGCCTTGGTCTCATGTGAGGTTGATGGACAGCATAAGCAATTGGTATTAGCGCAAGAACTCGTTGACAATGCAATGGAGCGATACGCGGCAAGTAATGTAAACGTGTTAGGCACGTGTCAAGGTTGCGACTTAGAGAAACAATTGTTGTCTCATCCATGGTTGTCACGAAAGGTTCCCGTTATTTTAGGTGAGCACGTCACCATTGAATCGGGTACAGGTGCGG
>JBCDEX010000147.1:0-4418 GCA_039178995.1 Pseudomonadota bacterium
ATTTTTTTTACAAAATTGGCCTACGTAATTTATCCGGTTTTTAAAAAAAATTAAATTTCGGAAAAAAAAACAGGTGAGCCACTAAAAGATCCACTATGGGTTGCCAATGAATTGATTGAAGGTGAGCAAGAAGCGCCTGATTTGGAAACTATCCCTGCCATTGTTGTGATTGTCGATGAATTTGCTGACATGATTATGATTGTCGGTAAAAAGGTAGAGCAGCTCATTGCCCGTATTGCACAAAAAGCGAGGGCAGCGGGTATTCATTTAATTCTTGCAACGCAGCGCCCATCAGTGGATGTGTTAACTGGATTGATCAAAGCAAACATCCCATCGCGTATTGCATTCCAAGTGTCGTCTAAAATCGACTCACGAACCATTCTTGATCAGGGTGGTGCAGAGCAGCTATTAGGTCATGGTGATATGCTGTATTTGCCACCGGGAACCAGTATTCCAACACGTGTACACGGTGCGTTCTTAGACGATGATGAAGTGCATCGCTTGGTTGAAAGCTGGAAAACGAAGGCGCCGCCTAATTACATTGATGGCTTGTTGAGTGCAGGTGAATCTCGAGGGGACGAGGCCGCTCCAGGTGGATCCAATAAAAACGATGATACGGATCCTTTGTTTGATGAAGCGGTGTATTTTGTCACCAAAGCAAAACGTGTGTCGATCTCTTCCGTTCAACGAAAATTAAGAGTCGGCTACAATCGAGCAGCGCGTCTGGTGGAAGAAATGGAAGCCGCCGGTGTGGTGAGTGAAATGGGGCATAACGGTCAACGAGAAGTATTGGCACCACCTCCGGTGGAGTAAGTTTCACATTTTTATGAACTCATGGACGTATTTCGAGTCATAATAAGTACAACGAAATAGAAAAAAGGAAAATAAGATGAAACAATTTAAACGTGCTTTATCAGTCATGGTTTTTCCGTGTGCCTTGGGTGTCTCGATGGCGGTGTTTGCAGACAAAGCAACGGTTGAGCGTTCAGCTAAGGTCGTCTCTAAGACAATGAGTGCATCTGAAAGCTTGGCGTTTCATCTTAAACCCGTGACCTCATTTACCGCCAATTTTCATCAAAAAGTGATTGATGAAGACAAACAGGTGGTTGAAACATTGAGTGGAGAGATGTCGGTTAAGCAGCCAGGAAAACTGCATTGGACGACCAATAAACCTTTTTCTCAAACGTTGGTAACGGACGGTAAACAGTTGTGGTTTTATGACGAAGACCTTAAGCAAGTGACCGTGAAAAAAGTGGTCAGTTCATTGATGCAGTCGCCAGCATTGATTTTAAGCGGAGACATTAAGTCGTTGAACAAAAACTTCAAAGTGAAAGAGGTTGCCCAAAAGTCATCGGGTAAAAACTTCTCTCTGACGCCGTTGAAAGACAACTCCATGTTCGAAACGTTGAACTTGATTTTGAAAGACGGGAAAGTATCGCAACTGATTATTCGAGATGCACTGCAACAGAAAACGATCATTACGTTGTCGAATGTAAAGCAAAACGTGAAGCTCAACAACACCTTGTTTTCTTTCAAAGCACCAAAAGGCGTTAAAGTGGTGAAACAAGATTAACACGACCATGCACCAGCTTGGCACTCGGGTCATGTCATGACGATCGAGTTTAGTAATGAGCAGGCCGCATATCAGCCCTTAGCAGCGCGTATGCGGCCTTCTGCGTTAGATCAATACCAAGGGCAGGCGCATTTGCTGTCAAAAGGCAAACCGCTTTATGAGTCCATTGTGCAAGGCAATTTACACTCCATGGTGTTATGGGGGCCTGCGGGTAGCGGTAAAACCAGTCTTGCAAATGTCTTAGCCGAACATTGCAGTGCCAATTTCAAGCAACTTTCTGCCGTACTCAGTGGCGTTAAAGACATTAAGGCAGTGTTGGATGAAGCCGAATTCTATCGTCAGCAATCCAACTTACAAACCGTGCTGTTTGTCGATGAAGTGCATCGATTCAACAAGGCGCAACAAGATGTGTTCTTGCCTTTTATTGAAGACGGTCGAATTATCTTCATTGGTGCGACCACAGAAAACCCATCCTTTGAATTAAACAAAGCGCTCTTGTCGCGTTGTCAGGTGTATAAGTTGACGCCACTGTCACCTGAGGATGTTGGTGTGTTGGTGCGACGATGCTTGGCATCCGATGCGTTCTCAGATTCCGAGATCAATGTATCGTTAAGCGATTCACAAATTGAGCGCATTGCGTTGATGTCCAATGGCGATGCACGGCGCGCATTGAATTTGGTTGAATGCATTGTCACGCATTTACATCAATTGGGAGAGACGTCACTGTCCTATGAGTCTTTGCATGAGGTGTTGTCGGATCAAGGCATCGTGTTTGATAAGAAAGGCGATGTGTTTTATGAGCAAATATCAGCGCTTCACAAGTCGGTAAGGGGCAGTGACCCTGATGCGAGTTTGTATTGGTTGGCGCGCATGTTAAATGGAGGTTGTGATCCACTGTACATCGCGCGTCGTGTGGTGCGAATGGCGAGTGAAGACATTGGCAATGCCGACCCAAGAGCCTTGCAATTGACGTTGAATGCATGGGATGTTCAAGAGCGTCTGGGGTCTCCAGAAGGGCACTTGGCAATCGCTCAAGCGGTGGTGTATTTAGCGTGCGCTGCGAAAAGTAATGCAGTATACAAAGCGTTTAATCAGGTGATGCGAGATGTCGCACAGCAGCCGCATTATGATGTCCCAATGCATTTGCGCAATGCGCCAACACAGTTGATGAAAGATGAGCAATACGGAGCAGAGTATCGTTACGCACACGATGAAGAGAATGGCTTTGCCAGTGGTGAAAATTACTTCCCAGAAGCGTTAAAGCACACGCGTTATTATGAGCCGTTTGAGCGCGGTTTAGAAATTAAGATCAAACAAAAATTAAAGACACTGAATGATTTAAACAATCAAAGCACGCGCAAACGTTACCCTTGAAGAGCGTGAATCATGCGCGCTGATTATTTTGAACGTCATGTATGTAAATGCAATTATTGCAAAACATAAAAAGAGCGATCATCTGATCGCTCTTTTTATGTGCAAAACAGATAAGTTATTTTACCTCGTAGGCTTCTAACGCAGCTATGCGTTTTTCAAGCGCCGGATGGGTAGAAAACATCTCTTTCAAGCCCGCACCATTGATTGCAAACGCAGACATGGTGGCTGGCATTTCGCTGGCGACTTGAGGTCCTTGCAAGCGTTTCAGTGCGTCAATCATACTGCGCTTATCCACTAAGTTTGCGCCTGCCTCGTCGGCACGGAATTCACGGTAACGAGAGAACCACGACACAATGATGCTGGCGCCAATGCCTAATACCATTTGCACTGCCATCTGAATGGGGTAATACAACATGCCGCGTCCGCCATTGTCATTGCGGCTTAATGCGTTGGCAATCAGCATTGAGAAGAAGAACACAAAGGTGTTCATAACGCCTTGTATGAGTGACAACGTGACCATATCACCATTGGCAACGTGACCAATTTCATGTCCGATAACGGCTTCGGCTTCTTTGCGCGTCATGTTGTCGAGCAAGCCACGGCTAACAGCGACTAATGCACTGTTCTTATTCCAGCCAGTTGCGAACGCATTCATTTCATTGGCGGGGAAGATTCCGACTTCAGGCATGTCTATGCCGGCTGCTTGAGATAATTGCTGTGTTGTTCTAAACAGCCATTGTTCTTCTTCTGTTTGTGGCTCTGTTATGAGTTCAACCCCAGCCGATCGTTTGGCCATTGTTTTAGACAGGAATAATGAAATCATTGAGCCAACAAAACCGTAAACGGCACACATGACGAGCATGCCACCCATGCTGCCTTGATTGACGCCTAACACGGCCATGATGACACCCAAAATAGTAATGACCGCTAAGTTGGTCATTAAGAAAAGTGCGACTCGCATCATAAAAAGGTACTCCTGTTTGATATCACATTGTGTGTTCAGTAACGCCATCACGTTACGTTACATAGTTTGGGGGTAATATATTGTAAATACAAGGGTGTCGAGTGTAAAATGTAGGATGTATGGCGATAAATTTAGTTTGCCTATTATAAAAAATGCCGTACGATGAACTTATTGCACATTTTATACTCAAAGCTGTTAATGAGTACTTTTGAATGCGTAGAGAACTCACGAATAACACTTATTTTTGGAGACACAAAATGAAAAAATTATTAATTGGATTGTTACCACTAACATTCGCTGTTGGTTGTGCGACTAACCCTGCTGCGGTAATGGACGCAAACAAACAAGCAACGGGTGCGTTGATCGGCGCAATCGCAGGTGGTGTCATTGGTGGTCAATTAGACGATGATGGTAACCGAGATAAAGGAACCATTATTGGTGCACTAACAGGCGCAGCTGCAGGTATGGGCGTTGGTGCAATGATGGATAAGCAAGAGCAAGCATTCA
>JBCDEX010000148.1:0-4368 GCA_039178995.1 Pseudomonadota bacterium
CGCGGAGAAAGCCATGTTGCTGGCGAAAGAGTCGTTATTTGAACCGATCAACAATCAAGACCTTAAAGCAAAATGCGCGGTAACACGCGCGGAAGAAATTCGTTTGGAGTTGTATGAAAAGGTGAACCAAACCGGGGTCGGTGCACAAGGATTGGGTGGTTTGACCACGGTCTTGGATGTTAAAGTATTGGATTACCCAACGCACGCGGCGAACAAAGCCGTCGCGATTATTCCAAACTGTGCTGCAACGCGTCACACGCACTTTACCTTGGACGGTTCAGGTCCTGCGACGATGCCTGTACCATCCATTGACGATTGGCCAGTGATTTCAAGCAGCGATTCGGATCAGGTTACACGGGTGAATTTGCAAGACATTACGCCAGAAGACATCCAAAGTTGGAAGCAAGGTCAGACGTTATTGTTGTCGGGAAAAATGCTCACAGGGCGTGATGCAGCGCATAAGAAAATGGTCGACATTTTAAACCGCGGTGAGACATTACCAGTGGATTTAAGTGGTCGTTTTATTTACTACGTTGGGCCAGTTGATCCAATCGAAGGCGAAGTGGTGGGGCCAGCGGGTCCGACAACGGCGACGCGTATGGACAAGTTCACACGTCAAGTCATTGAAGAAACCGGATTGGCAGGCATGATCGGTAAAGCGGAGCGGGGGGCATTGGGTATTGAAGCGATTAAAGACAATAAGTCGGTGTACTTGATGGCCGTGGGTGGCGCAGCGTATCTTGTGTCCCAAGCCATTCGCGAGTCGCGTGTGGTGGCATTTGATGAGCTGGGCATGGAAGCGATCTATGAATTCACCGTAGAAGACATGCCAGTGACCGTTGCGGTCGATAGCACGGGTGAGTCGGCTCATAAAACGGGTCCGTTGATTTGGAAACAAAAAATCGCTGATGCAGCACAAAAGTAACTGAAAAAGGTTGAGTGTTCGTTCGGTTTGGCGTTACACTCGACCCATACAAAACAACAGCAGATGACTCTTATGACATTAGCTCTTCATTCATTACACCGTATTTCAGCGTCGATTGCGTGGATTATACCTGCACGCGCACGTTTGATTGTGGCGCGTAAGTGGATCTTAACAACCTAATGATCTGAAGAGAGTTTGTTTGTTTAAAAACCGCAGCTCAGGCTGCGGTTTTTTTTATTGAGACAATGCGTGTGGTGACAGTGCAGTTCATTATCGTATGTATGGGAAGGGGAATGTGATGGCGGTTGTAATGAGTTACCTGTGTGTCGTGATGGTGTGGTCGACCACACCGATGGCGATTGTTGTGAGCAATCAAAGCATGTCTGCATCAGCGTCGGTGATGTGTCGCATGACGCTTGCGCTGATTGTTATTGCTGTGATTGTGTCAGTCGCAAAACCCAATGCAGCGCTTAAATTAACGCACTGGAAAATTTACCTCGCAGCGGGGTTTGGTATTTTTCCAAACATGAGCTTTGTGTATGTCGCGGCGCAGTACATCCCATCGGGCTTGATCGCGTTGATCTTTGCCTTGAATCCTATTTTTTCCGCGGTGTTTGCCAGTGCGTTGTTGAAAGAGCCGCTGGGCAGTGTGCGTAAATTATTCGCCATTGGCTTGGCGCTTATTGGTTTATCGATCATTTTTAATGAACATGTGACACTGGACTCTCAATCGTGGATCGGCATCTCATTGATCTTATTATCAACGGTGGCGTTTTCATTCAGCCAGGTGTGCATAAAGGCGTGTCAGCAAGAGGGCACAGTGAATGCCATGGAGCAAACCTTGGGTGCGCTGTTATTTGCCGTCCCAGGCTTAATCATTACCTGGTTATGTGTGGAGGGAATCGAGAGTGGTGTGGGTGCATTACAGATGAGTGTCAGCAGCGGTTTGGCGGTTGTCTACTTGGCCGTGATCGGAACGGTAATTGGGTTCATGGCGTATTTTTACGTGCTAAGCCAGATCAGTGTGGCGGTGGTGTCGTTGATTCCGCTCATTACGCCCGTTATGGCGTTGTGGTTGGGTTCATTTTTTTTAGACGAAGTGGTGACGAACTGGATGATGCTTGGTACGGTGTTCATCTTGACGAGTTTGCTGATGTACGGTGACTTGGTCACGCTTGCTGTCAACCGAGCACGACGTTTCATTCGCTCGTAATCACTGAACTTCACCACGTCGTGATGTGAGATCACGACGTGTGATGACTGACGACCAAAATTAGGAATTGCACATGCAAGACACATTTTATTGGCACGATTACGAAACGTGGGGTGTGAGTCCGTCGATCGATGGTCCCTCACAGTTTGCGGGTGTGCGCACAGACATGGACTTAAACATCATTGGTGAGCCATTGGTGATTTACAATCAGCCTGCACTGGATCGATTACCGCATCCGCAGGCCTGTGCAATTACCTGTATTACGCCACAAACGGCCTTAGAGCAGGGCGTTCCAGAGCGTGAGTTTGCACGTTTGATTCACGATGAATTGAATCAAGCAAATACATGCAGCGTGGGGTACAACAGTTTTCAGTTTGACGATGAAGTGACACGTCACATGTTGTATCGTAATTTTTATCCGGTCTACGACCGCGAATGGAAGCAAGGCAACTCGCGTTGGGATTTGATTGATGTGATGCGCATGTGTTTTGCGTTGCGCCCAGATGGCATTGAATGGCCGATCAACGAGAAAGGCGTCATCAGCTTTAAGTTGGAACATTTGTCCAAGGCTAATGGCTTGTTGCATGAAAAAGCACACGATGCCTTATCCGATGTTGAAGCGACCATTGCATTGGCCAAATTGTTGAAAGAGACAAAACCGCGATTGTTTGATTACGCGTTTAAATTGCGCGACAAGAAAAAAGCGGCGCAGCAGTTGGATGTGTTTAATCGTCGCCCGGTACTGTACACCTCCGCGTACTTTCCAGTCGAGCAAGGCTGCACGAGCTTGGTGATGCCCTTGGCGACGCACCCAACCAATAAGAATGCGATCATCGCATTAGACCTCATGCACTCGCCCACCGATGTATTGCGCGCAGATGCACACGCCATTGCGGACAATCTCTACCGCAAGCGCGATCAGCGCGAATTGTCGCTGCCCTTGGTGACGATTGCAATTAATAAATCGCCGATGCTGTCACCGGTTAAATTACTGGATGACACGCTGCAACAACGATTAAATATTGACATGGAACAGTGTCAACAACACGCCCAAGCGGTTCTTGATGCGGACCGTGCGTTGCTGGATTTAAAACTGAGCACGGTGTTTAAGCGAACCGCTGATTCGACGGATGCAGTTGAGCGTGTCGTCGATGAGCAACTGTATGGCGGTGGGTTTTTCAGCATGCAAGATGTGGCACATTGCGAAACAGTACAATTAGCGGATGAAGCCGCATGGTCAACAGGGTTGCCAATGTTTCAAGACGAGCGTTTGAATGACCTGAAATGGCGCTATCAAGCACGTCACTTCCCTCATACCTTAAACACAGAGCAACAGGCGGAGTGGTTGGCGTATTGTTTGAACAACCCAAATGCACCTGTGTCCGCAAAAGAGCTCAGTGTGGATGAGTACATTGCTCATATTGACGCATTGCCTGAGTCTCACCGTCATTTACAAGCGCCTCTGCGTGATTGGTTGGTGGTACGTGAGCAAATTATTCAGCAACGCTATGGCTAACCCACAGAGCTGAGAGGCCGACTGGATAAGGAGTGAATGATAAAACTGTGAGGAATTGAGAGATGGCGTGGATTGGATGACCGTGCAGTTAAATTCCTTTATAATGCGCCTTCTCATTCTTTCAAGTGTGCCTTCATGTCGTCATCCATTGCAGAAAACATCAAAAAACGCCGTACCTTTGCAATCATTTCGCATCCGGATGCAGGTAAAACCACCATGACCGAAAAGCTGTTGTTGCAAGGGCAATTGATTCAGGTGGCTGGCAGTGTCAAAGGTAAGAAAGCCGATCGACACGCGGTGTCGGATTGGATGGCGATGGAGCAAGAACGGGGCATATCAGTAACCTCATCGGTGATGCAATTTCCGTATCGTGACGCGGTGGTGAACCTACTCGACACCCCTGGGCATGCCGACTTTGGTGAAGATACTTATCGAACATTGACCGCGGTTGATTCCGCGTTGATGATGATCGACGGTGCAAAAGGCGTCGAAGATCGAACCATCAAGCTCATGAACATTTGTCGTTTGCGCGACACGCCCATCTTTACGTTTGTGAACAAAATGGATCGCGACATCCGCGAGCCGATTGATTTATTAGACAACGTGGAAGAGCAATTAGGCATCCAAGCGTCGCCGATCAATTGGCCGATTGGAATGGGTAAAGAGTTTAAAGGGGTGTATAACCTCTACACCGACACCATTCACGTGTTTCAA
>JBCDEX010000149.1:0-4363 GCA_039178995.1 Pseudomonadota bacterium
CATTCGCAGGGACTCGGAACAGTCGTTTAAGGATTCCATGAAAGAATCGGTTAAAATCCGTATTCGTAATTCAGAGGCGTCGGAAGACGCGTAACTCGCTCCATTCATCTCATGCGGTGAGCATGCCGCATGAGCCATTGTTTTTTATTCAGTTAATTGAGGTTAATCACTCGTGAAGAAAGTATGTGTATACAATGCGATTTCACCTAAAGGCACGGATCTATTTGATTTAAGTGAATTTCAAGTTGAGCAAGAGCTCAATCAAGCGGATGCCATTTTATTACGCAGTCATAAATTAACCCCTGAGATTATTGATCCAACGGTTAAATGCATTGCACGCGCAGGTGCAGGCACCAATAACGTACCTGTTGAGCATTGTACCGAGCAGGGCATCCCTGTTTTTAACTCACCCGGTGCGAATGCAAACGCGGTAAAAGAGTTGGTGTTAGCCGCCTTATTGCTCGGCTCAAGAGGCATTGTTGAAGGTTACAAATACGTGTCTCAACTTCAAATCGAAGACGACGCTGAAATGGCGAAGTTACTTGAGAAAGAGAAAAAAAATTACAAAGGCAATGAAATTAAAGGCCAGACTTTGGGTGTGATTGGCTTGGGTGCCATTGGCTCTATGGTGGCTGAAATGGCGTTGTCATTGGGTATGAATGTTATCGGTTACGATCCAGCTTTATCCGTTGAAGCCGCTTGGCGCTTACCAAAAGAAGTGACGCGGATGGAGTCAGTTGAGAGCTTGTTGTCGGAATCTGACTACATCACTTTACACTTACCTGCGATTGAAGCAACTCACCACATGGTCAACGCAGACACATTGAAGCACATGAAACCAACGGCGTGTCTGTTGAATTTTGCACGCGAGCAGATCGTCGATACTGACGCGGTGGTTGCGGCATTAGACGGCAAAGAGCTACGACGTTACATCTGTGACTTCCCAACCAATGCCTTGTTGAACCGCGATGACGTGATTTATATGCCACACATTGGCGCAAGCACAGACGAAGCGGAAGAAAATTGTGCGGTGATGGCGGTTGAGCAAATCATCGACTTCTTACGCAACGGCAACATCAAGTTTTCTGTGAATTTCCCACGTACGTATCTTGAGCGTAAGAAAGGGTTCCGTTTGTCGATAAGCAATCAGAACGTACCTAAAGTATTGGGGCAAGTGTTGTCTGTGTTTGCTGATCACAACATCAATGTGATCGACATGATCAATAAAAGTCGAAACGACATCGCATACAACTTAATTGATGTGGCAACACAACCCAGCGATGAGGTGATTGACGGCATCAAACAAATTGACGGTATTTTACGTGTTCATTCATTGTCGTAAGCGGTGTTGGTAAGTTCAATGACGATCGCATCTACTCCCATGAGCCAGTTACTTGTGTGTGAACTGGTGTATAGAGGTTGTGTGTATGCACCGAATCATTGATCGCATTGACGCCAGTGAACTCAACACCGAGGCAGATGCCTTACCACCGATCCATAAGTGGTCACCAGAGATCACTCTGCCCAGTGACATGCACATCGACGCACAAGGCACGTGGTTTCACGAAGGCGGCGAAATAAAGCGTCTTCCTCTGTGTCAGCTATTTGCGTCCATTCTCAAAAAAGAAGGCGATGGTTACGTGTTAGTCACGCCTCGCGAAAAATTCACCTTAGACGTCGACGACGTCCCATTTATTCTTGTCTCGGTCTCGCGTATCGAGGACACCCTAGTGTTTCGCAACAACTTAAACCAAGTGCTGCACCTCACCGAGGCAAACGTCTTTGAGCTCAGAGAGTACGAGGGGGTTCAAGTGCCATACATTCAAGTGCGAGATGACTTATTTGCGCGCGTATCGAGAACCTGTTTCTATCACTTGGTCGACATGGCCGAACCGGTCGAATCAAACGATGGCACGCGTTATCAGGTAAACAGCGCAGGTACATCGTATGAACTGGGTCGCCACTAAGTAACAGATGCGATGACGTATCGATGGTGAAATACGCACTGGTTTTAGGGCTGTATTTAGCGCAAGGCTTGCCCGGTGGGTTAATGGCTTACACCTTACCGATGCTGTTGCGCGAGCAGGGCGCCTCTCTCAGCATGATTTCCTTACTCAGCGTGTTGTCACTGCCATGGGCGTGTAAATTACTGTGGTCGCGCCCTCTGGACGCCAGTGATCATAAGCAACATTGGTTCTTTATGACGTTTTTTGTGTCGTTTTGTGTCTGGGCAATTCTCAGCCAGCACGACTTGAATGACTGGTTTACCCAATATCAGTGGGCGTTTTGTGCGTTATTGTTGTTCGCGAATTTTGCAATGGCCAGCCAAGACGTATTAACCGATGGTTTAGTGGTGCGTTTACTCAATGCCGAAGATCGAGGCATCGCCAACAGCTTGCAAGTGGTGGCGTACAAAGTGGGCATGCTCATCAGCGGAGCATTGCTGATCAATTTCTATGACCAACTGGGCTGGCAGCGTAGCATTGCATTGCTGTTGTGCGTCTTATGTCTGGCGTATCTTCCGTTGTTGTGGGTGGCAGGTCGAACACAGTATCTTGTGTATTTTAAAGCATCGAACATTTATGACAGCTCAGGCTCTGCGGCGATATTCGACACATCACGCAACGCATTATGGGGCGTGGTTAAAGACTTCATTCGTTTACCTGGTATGGTGTACTGGTTGTCCATTTTGGCATTGTACAAGCTGGGCGACGGCATGATTTCATCGATCACCAAACCGTTTTGGGTTGACATTGGCATTGCCAAGCCAGTTATTGCGCAAACGCTCAGTGTGGGCACTGCGGTGAGTATCGGTGCTGGATTTGTTGCAGGGTTTATGTGGAAAACGCTGGTGAAGAAAGGGGTTGAGATACGTCAAATTGTTGCCGTATTTGCGCTCTTGCAATGCGCCTCTATTGCAGGATATTTGGCACTCAGCGTGTTTGAATTGCGACTCGTCACTTGGCAAATCTTGGTGGTGTTTGAACAAGTGGTGGACGTCATGAGTACGGTGGTGATTTTCGCGAGTATGATGTCGGTCTGTCGCCAAGCAACCGCAGGTGTGGACTACACCTTTCAACTGACGTTGTTACTCATTTGCTCGCAAAGTTTGCACGTGGCGTCAGGGGTCTTAGCAGATTATTTTGGTTACACCGCGGTGTTTGCAATCGCGCTGGTGTTGACGTTTCCAGTCATACTCTTATTGCTTAACAAGCGCGCGTTTAATCGTTTGAGTTTATCCTAGCCAATAGGAGCATAGCCTGCTCAATAGGGCGAATCAGCACCTAATAGTCTAATCAGACGATTAATGTTAATACCCCAGTAACTCAATGTCGTCATTATAGTCATCCAGTGCATTGAACAGCGCCTCTTCTTCGATCTCACTCAATGCCCTGTCTTCTAATGCCATAAGCGCTGTGAGATAGATCGCTGAGGTGTGGTAGTCGTTCTTTCCCTTTGGGTTTTGAGTGAACCAGTCGATGAGCTGCTGAGCTTCCTCTGTACTGATCGTGTAATCGTTTTGGATCTTAATTAACAGATAGTGATGATCGAGTAACTGTTGGCTGTTGAGTCCTTGAATGGATTGTTCAGTGGCCTCTTGTGAGATGGAATGACGCTCATGTGATGGGTTGGAGTATAGACGGCCGTTTGTTGCGATCAACGCAAACAGCACCAGCGATGCAATGATCCAACCCAGTAAGCCACGGTTGATGCCGATCTTCCATGTGATGAGGCAGACGCACAGCAGTACAGTAGCGATGAGGTATAGGTTAATCCATGAGTCCATAGTAGGATGCCTTCTTTTTGATCGTTGTTCCAGTTGTTGCGATTGTCAGCCGTCGCATATCAAACAACATGGTATCAAATTCGATTCAAGCTGTGTGAACGAGGGCGTCACAAAACAGTAGATATTGCGCATCAAAAGTGAGTGAATGATGAAAAAAACGATATAAAACAGACAAAATTGGAAGGATTTGCTTAGCTTGGTGGGCCGTGCTGGATTCGAACCAGCGACCAATTGGTTAAAAGCCAACTGCTCTACCAACTGAGCTAACGGCCCAAGTAAGCAAGGCGCTCATGATAATACCTACACGAAAAAGTGCAAGTGATTTTTGATAAAAAGTCAGATTTTTATGATTTTTTTCGATGTTGATTGTGCGGTTGCGGCGTTTTCCTCATATCCTACGAATGAGTGCTATTTATAGGTCGTTTTAGACAGATTGTGTGCAACTTCGTTATGATCAATGTTATAACTAATAACAATATCGACGAGCCCACGACTATGAGCACACGTTACCCCATTCCGACCATTGACCCACAGCGTAACGCCTTGACCGACGAGCAATACCAAGCCATGTATCAG
>JBCDEX010000150.1:0-4291 GCA_039178995.1 Pseudomonadota bacterium
ATAATTGACGCATGAACACAAAAAGCACGATTTCAGCAATTACACAAATACGTGCGTTTAAAATTGCTGTTGAGCATCACGTTACTGCTGACTATTTTACGTTGGTTGATCATTGGTAATTTTGCATTAAGTATTGAAGCCTTGGTGTTTGCGCAAATATTGCATGCCTTCAGTTACAGTTGTTATCATGCGATTGCGATGGTGCTGCTTAAGCGTTTCTTTACCGAAGGCAATGAAGGCGTGGGCATGGGGATTTTTGTGGGCGTGACGTACGGTGTTGGCGGAACAGTAGGCGTTTACATCAGTGGTTTGCTGTGGTCTGTGTCACCGTGGTTGTGTTTCATGTTGGCGGCAGCGGTCGTATTGTTGGCGTACCTTGTGTCGTTGTTGTTGATGAACGGCCCCGAAATTAATGACGAAGTGATGTGAGTCGCTCACAATAATGAATGCAGTAATGGATACAATAGGTGCTCAGTGAAAATACCGTATGACGAATTATCAAGCGATGTGTTAAGAGCGCTATTGGAAAGTGTTGCGCTTCGAGAAGGCACGGAATACGGAGAGCAAGACGTTGAGTTGGAGATAAAAATTCAGCAATTGATGCGCCAATTAGAACGACAAGAAACGTGTGTTGTGTTTGACCACGTGACGCAAAGTTGCGATGTCATTACCATGGATAAATGGAACGAATTGAATCAGCAAGCCTAGCGGTATGAATGCAAACTGTATGGGATGTCACACATCGGTGACGAAATAAGAGAGTGAATGTGTCAACAGACAACACAGAATCAGTAACCACATTGAACGCGCTTGGGTTGAGATGTCCTGAGCCGGTGATGATGTTGCATCAAGCCATACGTGGTGCGAGTGTCGGTGATGTGATTTGCATGATTGCCGACGACCCATCGACGCAGCGTGATGTACTCAAATTTTGTGTGTTTTTGGGGCATGAGTTGCTTGAACAAACAGTGAACGAGTCTGAGTTTCGATATCGTATCAAAAAGTGCGATGGTGCAACGACACAGTGACGATTTAATGACGATGATGACCGCAGCCGACATAGAAACAGTGTTTAATACACAATTTCAGCAGACCGAAAACACGGTGTTGCGAGGCGGTGCATCGGAGCCCATTTATTACCCGTGTTCGGATGATGAGCCGATGGCTCAAATTATGTATCGCCTCGATTACGTGTCCAGTGCGTTGCACGAAGTGGCGCATTGGTGTTTGGCGGGTGAACAGCGTCGCACGCTCATGGATTATGGCTATTGGTATGAAGATGATGAGCGCAACGAACAGCAACAACGAGAATTTTTTCAAGTGGAAGTCAAACCACAAGCACTGGAAGCGATTTTTTCTGATGCCATTCATTTGTCGTTTGATGTCAGTGTGGATAACGTGAACGCGGTGAATGAAACTGAATTGACGTTGTTTCGACAGCGTGTCCTGCAACAAAAAGAACGCTATCAACAGGAGCTCCCCGAACGCGCACAGCAATTTAATGTTGCCTTACTAACGGCGTATGCCTCGCCGTATGATGTCAATGCACAGCGAGAGAATAGGGTGCGCTCATGAGCATTCGGTTGCAGCGTTATCTCGAGTCAAACGGCACATTGAATATCTTGGTTGACGAGCTCATTCCAGGCGTCGAAACTTATTTTAATACCACCAGTTTGTCGCCACATCGATTGTCAATTACGCGTCGTTCTGGTCGAGAGATCACAGCGGATGACGTGCGCAATGCTCACATTTTACTCGTGCGTTCGGTGACGCAGGTGAATGACGCGTTATTGTTACATGCGGATGCGTTGTTTTTTGTTGGGTCGGCGACCATTGGCGTCGATCACATTGATCAACCTTTACTCGAATCATTAGGCATCGACTTCGCGCATGCCCCAGGGTGCAATGCACAAGGTGTTGCTGAGTATGTGATGTCGGCCATCAGTGTGTGTCAGCCTGACGTATTTGAGCGTGAGAATGCACGTGTAGGATTGATTGGATGCGGTCACACAGGCTCCGCTGTGCACAGGGTGTTGTCATCACTCGGGGTGTCGGTGGTGGTGTACGATCCATTCAAACAACGCGGTCATAAGCTCTCGTTGGAACAAAGTAATTTATCCATTCAATTCGTCTCATTCGAGGAGGCGTTGGCATCCGATGTGGTGTCGTTTCACGTGCCTTTGACCACAGCGGGTGAGCACCCAACGTACCATGTCTTGAACGCGCAGAGTGTGAAGTATCTTAAATCAAGCGCCGTACTGATTAACGCCAGCCGAGGCGATGTGTTCGATCAGACCAGCATACGTGACCATGTCACCAATGAGCTGATGCCGCATGGCGGAAAGTTGGTGTTGGATGTATGGCACAACGAACCTTGCATCGAGGTGAGTATGTTGGCGGTGTGTGCATTGGCGACACCGCACATTGCGGGTCATTCTTGGGAAGGAAAGTGGCGAGGCACATTGCGTTTGTATCAAGTGGTGTGTGAGTGCATGGGGTTAGAGCAGACGTTATCAGCTGAGAGTTTTCCAAATCGAGAACAGCGCATTGCTGTGTCGTCGGATGCACCATGGCACCAATTGTTTAAAGCTGCATATCCGATTGAGCGTGATGATGTTGCCTTTCGAACAGCGTTATTGACAACCGATGGATCACTCGATGCAATTGGGGCTGCGTTTGATGCGTTGCGTAAAGAGTATCCTCAACGATGTGAATGGCAACATGTCGTATTGCAGCCCGCTGATGAATCTGAAGAGAGTGACACCTTGCTGGACTGTCTCAAACGCCGAGGGCATTGGATCCGTTCAGAGCGTGACGTGAATCATGTTTGAATTCAAACTGATTGACTCCATTCATGCCATCGATGCGACGGATTGGAATCACGTCCTGTTGTCTAATGATTCAACGGCGAGTGAGCTAGCAGACTGTTTTCCTTTTTTACGCCATGAATTTTTGAGCGCACTCGAAGACAGTGGCAGCGTGTGTGTTGAAACAGGGTGGACGCCTCAGCATGTGCTGATCTATAAAGCGGATGATGCAACGCTGTGTGGTGTGATGCCGATGTATCTTAAAGAGCACAGTTACGGTGAATTTGTATTTGACCAAAGTTGGGCTGAGGCGTATGAAAGTTATGGCATGAGCTACTACCCTAAGTTGGTTACCGCCATTCCATTTTCTCCTGTAGAAGGGCCTCGACTTGCATTGACTCAGACCTCGTCGCGTACCGATGTGCTCAACGAATTAATGCCGTTTTTAAATGCACACATGGATTCCGAGACATTACTGAGTTGGCACGTCTTGTTTGTTACGTCTGATGACGCGGAGATGTTGTTGGAACACGGCTGTGTTCAGCGCATCAGTGTGAATTTTCATTGGTTTAATAATGACTTTGATTCAATGGACGATTTCATGGCCAAGTTGGCGTCTCGTAAGCGTAAAAATTTAAAGAAAGAACGGGCCCTGGTTGAGTCTCAAGGTGTAACACTTCAGCGTATTGACGGCGTTGATGTGAATGAGTCGCAGTGGCGATTTTTCTTTGAGTGTTATCAGCGAACGTATTTGCGCAAGAGCGGACATTTTGGCTATTTAAATCAACGATTTTTCCAATTGCTGGCGCAGTCTATGCCGGAGCAGTTAATGCTGGTGTTGGCACTGGATTCATCGGGTAAGATGGTTGCCAGTGCATTAAACTTTAAAGACAGTCAAGTGCTCTATGGTCGTTACTGGGGTTGCAGCGAAGACTTTAATCATTTGCATTTTGAAACGTGTTATTACCAAGGAATCGAGTATTGCATTGAACACGAGCTGTCTAAGTTTGATCCGGGTGTTCAGGGTGAGCACAAATTAAAACGGGGCTTTGAACCCGTATACACTTACTCAAGTGTCTTGCTTAAAGAAACGGTATTGAGTCAGCCAATTGATAATTTTTTAGCGCAAGAGCGCGATTATTTAAGCGAGTACAAAAAAGAAATGGCACAGCAGCTTCCGTTTCGAAAAGTCGATATGAGTTAGCGGTGAGTTGACTCGTGTGTGTTTACATTTGTGTACGTGTTTTGTAATCTTGACGCTATGCATTGGGCCACAAACGATCGAGTGTCACTGATATTTGTACGTTTAATGAACGAGTTTTATTGTTTTAAACTGTTGTAATTTGTTAGACACACGTATTCTGTAACGAAATATCCTATGAGAAAAAATAATAACTACATCATTGGTCGAGGCATTTTTCCCAACTCGATGCTATACAGTTCGGTGTTGTTTGATGTCGTGTCCAAGCGAGGAATGAGCCTCG
>JBCDEX010000151.1:0-4276 GCA_039178995.1 Pseudomonadota bacterium
AGAAGATCAAGTGTCTAAGCTGCAAGTGGTGACGTTGGACGACAACTGCGATGACTTTAATATTACCGAGTTTGACATTAACGACGTGCGGCAAGGCATTGTGCATGTTGTAGGGCCTGAGCAAGGCGCCAGTTTGCCGGGTATGACGATTGTGTGTGGTGATTCACATACGTCGACACACGGTGCGATGGGTGCGTTGGCGCACGGCATTGGGACGTCAGAGGTAGAACATGTACTGGCAACTCAATGTTTGATTCAAAAGCGCATGAAGAACATGCGAGTCACCGTCGACGGGGTGTTGGCTGCAGGCGTTACACCCAAAGACGTTGTGCTCGCCATCATTGGCAAGATCGGTACATCGGGCGGCACAGGCTATGCGCTTGAATTTGCTGGAGAGGTGGTGTGTTCCATGAGTATGGAAGGGCGCATGACGATGTGCAATATGGCGATTGAAGCGGGTGCACGCGTTGGGGTTATTGGCGTGGACGAGACCACCATCAATTACGTGAAAGGCCGTCCGTATGCGCCAACTGGTGCGCAGTGGGATGCGGCGGTTAAACAGTGGAATGACTTACACAGTGACGCGGGTGCGGTGTTTGATTGTGATGTGACGTTGCATGCGGATGAGATCGCACCACAAGTCACATGGGGCACGTCGCCTGAAATGGTGGCACCGGTGACCGCATTGGTGCCCGATCCACAGGCAGCAACGGACGACACGCAGCGTCAAGGCATTGAGCGTGCATTGGAGTACATGGGGTTAGAGGCCAATCAAGCGATTACCGACATTCGGCTGGATCGTGTTTTTATTGGGTCGTGCACCAACTCGCGTATTGAAGACTTACGTGCAGCAGCTGAAGTGGTCAAAGGCCATCAGGTTGCGGACAGCATCATTCAAGCGATGGTGGTGCCAGGATCGGGATTGGTAAAGCAACAAGCCGAGTCAGAAGGGTTGCACACGATATTTACCGACGCAGGGCTTGAATGGCGCGAACCAGGGTGTTCGATGTGTTTGGCGATGAATGCCGACAAGTTGGGTGCAGGCGAACATTGTGCGTCCACCTCGAATCGCAATTTCGAAGGGCGCCAAGGATTCGGTGGTCGCACTCATTTGGTCAGTCCTGAAATGGCGGCCGCCGCTGCGATTAAAGGGCATTTTGTGGATGTAAGGCAGTGGGATTATTGCTAGCGTTCGAAGTTAGGATAACTCTATAAAGTATTGTTTTTTAAATAAATAGGTTTGTTATGAAAGCATTTACAACATTGAACGGGGTGGTGGCGCCGCTGGATCGCGCCAACGTGGACACCGACTTGATCATCCCGAAACAGTTTTTAAAATCGATCAAACGTACTGGGTTTGGTGTGAATTTATTCGATGAATTGCGCTATCTGGACGAAGGGTATTTGGGGCAAGACATCAGTCAGCGTCCATTGAATGCCGATTTTGTGCTCAATCAGGCGCGTTATTCGAGTGCGAGTGTGTTGCTTGCACGTCAAAATTTTGGGTGCGGATCGAGTCGAGAGCATGCACCGTGGGCCTTGGACGACTTCGGTTTTCGCTGCATTATCGCGCCGAGCTTTGCGGATATTTTCTTTAATAATTGCTTTAAGAACGGTATATTACCGATCGTTTTAAGCGATGCGCAGGTCGACGAGTTGTTCTTAGCGGTGGCAGCTCAAGAAGGCTACGCGGTGACGGTGGACTTGGCGCAGCAGACGGTGACATTGCCCGATGGCAGCGCGGTGTCGTTCGATGTGGATCCATTCAGAAAGCACTGTTTATTGAATGGTCTTGATGACATTGGTTTGACGTTGGAAGACTCGGCACATATCAGTGCCTTTGAGTCGCAGTGGAAAGAGCAGTCGCCTTGGTTGTTTGATAAGTGGTAAGCACCACAGAGGCACGGTAGTACACATCATCAGCGCCCGTCAAGAGAGATCATGAAACGGCGCGATGACTCAGTTGATTAACATTGGAATGACGTATGAAACAGGTTTTGTTGTTAGGCGGTGATGGCATTGGGCCAGAAATCGTGGTAGAAGCACGCAAGGTATTGGTCAGCGTGAATGAGCAGTTTGAGTTGGATTTGAATTTCACCGATGCGTTGCTGGGCGGCGCGGCGATTGATGCGTGTGGTACGGGCTTGCCCGATGAAACATTGGCACATGCGAAAGCAGCGGATGCCATCTTATTAGGCGCCGTAGGCGGCCCTAAGTGGGATCATCTACCAGTCAACGAGCGCCCAGAAAAGTCTGGGTTGCTGCGCTTGCGCTCGGAATTGGCGTTGTTTGGTAATTTACGTCCTGCGTTGTTGTACCCTCAGTTAGCCGATGCGTCGAGCTTAAAGCCAGAGTTGGTGGCGAGTTTGGATATTATGATCGTGCGTGAGTTGACCGGAGGTATTTACTTCGGTCAGCCGCGAGGCATTGAAGCGCGAGACGGTGAGCGAGTGGGCTACAACACATACGTGTACAGTGAGTCTGAAGTGCGTCGCATTGGGCGAATTGCGTTTGATATGGCGCAAAAGCGCGGCGGTCGATTGTGCTCTGTTGATAAGGCCAATGTGCTGGAAGCGACCATCTTATGGCGTGAGGTGATGGTGGATTTGGCCAAAGAATACCCTGATGTGACGTTGAGCCACATGTATGTGGATAACGCGGCCATGCAGTTAATTCGCGAGCCGAAGCAGTTTGATGTGCTGGTGACGGGCAATATGTTTGGCGATATTTTATCGGACGCCGCTGCGATGTTGACGGGGTCGATTGGTATGTTGCCGTCGGCGTCATTGAACGAGCAAGGGGTGGGTATGTTTGAGCCGTGTCACGGATCAGCGCCTGATATTACGGGGCAGGGCATTGCCAATCCATTGGCCACCATTTTATCGGCGGCCATGATGTTGCGTTACGCGTTGTCGGCACCGGATGCAGCGGATCACATTGAGCAAGCGGTGAGTCGTGTGCTTGATAAAGGATTGCGAACAGCGGACATTATGTCGCCAGGGCTGACACAAGTCACCACGCGTGAGATGGGCGAAGCGGTATTGACGGAATTGTCTGGGTTTTAATGTGAATCGTTGGGATCGATAAACAGGTATTGATGAGAGAAGGAAGATTATGAATAAGGTTGGATTTGTTGGTTGGAGAGGTATGGTGGGGTCTGTGTTAATGGATCGTATGCAGGCAGAGAATGATTTCCGTGACATTGATGCGGTGTTTTTTAGTACCTCGAACGCAGGCGGTGACGCCCCATTTGACTGCGGTGTGTTAAAAGATGCGGCTGACATTGATGCGCTCAAGGCATTGGATATTGTGGTGAGCTGTCAAGGCGGTGAATATACCAAATCAGTGTTTCCAGCACTTCGTGAGACGGGTTGGGATGGGTATTGGATTGATGCGGCGTCTGCGCTGCGCATGGACGATGCGGCCACAATTGTCTTGGATCCAGTCAATAACGAGGTCATTCAAGACAGTTTGGCCAAGGGCGTTAAAAACTACATCGGCGGGAATTGCACCGTGAGCTTGATGTTGATGGCGATTGGCGGGTTGTTCAAGCACGACTTGGTTGAGTGGGTGTCGGCGATGACGTATCAAGCAGCGAGTGGAGCGGGCGCAAAGAATATGCGCGAATTGCTGACTCAAATGGGGGCGTTAGAGCGATCGGTTGCGGATGCACTTCAAGATACGCAGTCTGCGATCTTGGATATTGATGCCTCGGTGACGGCATGCATGCGCTCAGTAGCCTTCCCTGATGATTTGTTTGGCGCGCCATTGGCTGGCAGCTTATTGCCATGGATTGATACCGCGTTAGAGAACGGTCAAAGCCGTGAAGAATGGAAAGGTCAAGCGGAAACCAACAAAGTATTGGGCTTGAATGCTGGAACGGTTGCAGTTGATGGTACGTGTGTTCGAATTGGTGCATTGCGTTGTCACAGTCAGGCGTTAACCATTAAATTGAAGCAAGATGTGCCGATGAGTGACATTGAAACGATGATTGGCAGCGCAAATGATTGGGTCAGCGTGGTTGCCAATAACAAAGAAGATACAATCAAGCAGTTGACGCCAACAGCGGTCACAGGTTTGTTGTCTGTTCCCGTGGGGCGTTTGCGTAAAATGAACATGGGCGGACATTACTTGAATGCGTTTACAGTGGGTGATCAGTTGTTGTGGGGTGCTGCTGAACCATTGAGACGCATGCTGCGAATTGTGGTCGAAGGCTAGCTCTAATTTACGTCAAATGTGTAAATTTTGACTGAAAAAAATAGGTGTTGGTGGAATG
>JBCDEX010000152.1:0-4233 GCA_039178995.1 Pseudomonadota bacterium
CTCAGGGTCTGTTCGGAACATGCCAAAACACATGTCTGCCCATACCGCACGCGTTGACCATGTTTTTTGTCCATTAATGATGTACTTTGTGCCGTCTTCAGACAACACCGCTTTGGCTTTGATCGCCGCCATGTCGGAACCCGCACTCGGCTCTGACCAGCCTTGGCACCACATGTCTTTACCAGTTGCCATGCCGGTTAGGAACTTCGCTTTCTGAGAATCGGTTCCATACTCCATCAACGTCGGTCCAAGCAAAAAGATGCCGTTTTGATTCACTCGCAATGGCGCGCGTGCACGATAGTACTCTTCTTCAAATATCAGCCATTCGATCAAATTTGCGCCTCGACCACCAAACTCCTCAGGCCATGTAATCATGCCCCAACGGCCTTCATACAGTTTCTTTTCCCATTCGCGATGCTCTGCAAAGCCTTCTTCCGTATCAAACGTTTTCAGCGGTTTGCTCGGCACATTGTCGGTCAACCAATCTCGAATCTCATGTCTAAACGCGTCATTTTGACTGGTAAATGATAAATCCATGGCGTTCTCTTTACTCTTATTAATCGATAGGTAGCTACAAGCTACTTGTTAAAGGTTGCGTCTCGTTTCTCAACAAACGCTGTACGTGCTTCTTGAGAGTCATTATAAGAATACGCTTCTTGTGTGAACCCTTGTTCCCAGCGGTATTTTTTCTCTAGATTACCGTCTTCGATTCCGGTCAACGCCTCTTTTGCTAACTCAATCATGCGCGGTGATTTTTCAGCGATTTTAGCTGCGATTTCACGTACATTCTGCATCAATTCAGACTTTTTCACCACGCGTTCAATGGCACCCAAACGATACGCTTCATGCACGTCAATAAACTCACCTGTAAAATACATATAACGTACTTTTTGAACAGGGAACAGACGCTGTAAATGTGCCCCGCCGCCCATAGCGCCACGATCCACTTCAGGCACACCAAAACGCGTGTCTTCTGCAGCCACAATAATGTCAGCTGCGCCGCTGATGCCAATACCTCCTCCCAGCACGAAGCCATGAAGCGCAACAATGACAGGTTTTGGATTTAAATGCACCGCTTCAAACGTATCGTAATTACCTTTGTTCACCTTAGTAATCGCACTGCTGTCCACGGCCAATTCTTTAATGTCCACTCCAGCACAGAATCCTTTGATCTCTGGGTCGGCGGCAATAATGATCACGCGAACAGCAGGGTTTTCACCCAGTGCTTTTAATTCTTGCGCAATCGCAAACCAACCGTGACTATTAAAAGCATTCACGGGTTTGTGATTAAAAATCAGTTCGGCTATGCCGTCGTTAATGGTCACACTAAACGGTGCTTGCATATTATGCTCTCATTGTTAATCGGTTGATCGGATAACTACCTATCCGTTTAATCGGCTCAACGTCTCTTGCGCTTCGCTGACGATACCTTTAATTAAGGCGTCGCAACTCAATAATTCATCAATCACACCCGCCACTTGACCTGATGGCAGTACACCGTCTTGTGGCGAGCCGTCGACCATGGCTTTTTGAATAATCATCGGCGCATTGGCCGAAAAAATTGCTTGAGACCACGTCAGACCATCATTTTTGACCATT
Source organism: Pseudomonadota bacterium (assembly GCA_039178995.1). Classification (GTDB taxonomy): domain Bacteria; phylum Pseudomonadota; class Gammaproteobacteria; order Pseudomonadales; family JBCDEX01; genus JBCDEX01. Next base: position 1,600 of record JBCDEX010000152.1, read on the forward strand.
TTATGCGCTGAAGACAATAGCAGAAACGGACTACTTCCTGACATTTTCATATATTTCAGACCCGACGACATGGCCAACAAGGTTTTGCCTGCAAATCCACTTTTCTCAATACTGGCTAAAAACTCATTGGTGATCATGCGCTGTGGTAAGCCATCTAAGGCTTTGGAGACAATAATGCTGCCCGGATCTTTACACGCCAAATACTGTTCTTTCGTGGTGTTGGGAACGGGGCTCTCTTCGGTCATTAAAAAACGCGTGCCCATGGCAATGCCATCGGCGCCTAAGGCCATCGCCGCCACAAGTCCTCGGCCGTCTTTAAAGCCTCCAGCACCCAAGACAGGCACTTGATCGCCAACGGCATTCACCACTTGAGGCAATAACAAGGTGGTCGGTATCGCGCCCGTGTGACCACCGCCCTCACCGCCTTGAACAGTGACCGCATCAGCGCCCATCTCAACCGCTTTAATCGCGTGTTTCGGCAACCCAATGGTCGGAATACACACCACTCCGTTGTCTTTGAGTTTTTTGATCATCTCTTTACCGGGAGAACGGCTATACGAAACGGCTTTCACACCGTGATCGACCACCATATCAACGATATCGGCAGCGTTTTGTTGGTACATGTGGAAATTCACACCAAACCCAAAATCCGTCAATCTTTTAGTGCGTATAATTTCGGCTTCCATGTCTTCAGGAGGAATGGTTGCACCCGCAAGAAAGCCAAAACCTCCCGCATTGCAGGTACCTGCAACCAACTCAGGACTTGCAACCCAACCCATGGCCGTTTGAATGATAGGGTACTGGCAACCCAGCAACCTTGTGATACGTGTGTTTAAACTGGACATAGACACCTTTGCTTGTCGTAATTAATCAGCGAGACACGTCCATTGTCACCAAATAGCATCAAACGAAGCCACTGAGTGATATGAGCGCATGTTTAAGAACGATCCCCAGGCGGGTTGTCTTTGATCTGCTTCGAGCGCCAGTTGTGCGGATCCATTTCTGCAATGACCACCAACTGCTCAGCCGTTGGTGCCGCTGTCACAGGAATGTCTGTAGGAATATCCAATTCAAACCCTGTGTTCTCAACTACTTGGTCAACGCTAATACCCGGATGTAACGACACAATGCGCATCTGATGATTTGGACCATTGAAGTCCATCACACACAGATCCGTGATCACAAGACGAATATCCACATCGTCCAATGTGTGCCCTTTTGGTAAGCGCTCTGGGTTGTATCCAATAGAACCCACCATGTCGCACTCGCCGCTCACAAATACACGTGTGTTATGCGATGGCACAAAAAACGAGTTAGCGTGAGAGATCGAATTACCTGGAAAACCGCGCACGCCCAGCATTTGGACTTTCGGCTTACCATACGCGCCGCCAATGCACGAAATATTGGCTTGGCCGTATTGATCAATTTGCGTGGGGCCCACCATCGCGTGTCGCTTAGCGCTCCACACATTGTCAAAAATTCGGCTAAAGCCCATCCACGTTTCGTTTTTCTGTTTGAATCCGTCTGGGCGTTTGCCAATTGGATTGGGTTCCGACAACAACCACGCTTCTGAATCGGTCATCATCAAATCAGGGTTGCTGGTTTTCATGCTCAAAGAAGCTGCGATTCGTGGCAAGACACCAATGCCCGTTGCCAAGACTTCGCCGTCCCCTTTCCAAGCGTCGCTTGCGACACATATCATTAATTCTGCTAACGTATAATCACTCATGTGGGTTATCCATATAAACTGTTAATTAAATTCTTAAACGATCCTCGCAGTGCCTCGCCATTTGACCTCCGTCGATCGTGGCATACGTTCAATGATCAACGGCTCTCACTGCGGATACCATGGGGTTAGTACGTTGGTAATTCCAATGCATTGATTGCCGCTAATCCACCAACGTTGTTTTGATACTCAGCTTCGTCTTTACCTAAAAACTCATCTGTGTACGCCACAAATCCACCGTCTTGCTTAACCGATGCGTTGTAGGCTTTAAAATGAGCGACATCAAATCCATAACATGGATCACATGAGCTCGGGTGTGCGCCACCACGCACTTCAGACACCATCGTTGTAGCTGAACGTTCCCAGTACACTTTACGCGCCTCTTCAGGGCTTTCAAATTCAGAACTATCGACAATCTTCTCACACGTAACCAAGGTCTTCTTCGCCGCTCTGGCAAACCAATCATCCATGTAATGATCCGACGCGTTGATCTGACACACGCCGCGTACGTCGGCACGATCAACATGAATTAACGCCGCATCAAGATGCAATGCAGGCATCGCCACCCACTCTTTATCATCATATGGGCTGTCAATCACTTTAATGTCAGGTGTGACTTTGAGCACATCTGTTCCTAGTCCGATTTGAGTTGGGATAAATGGACAGCCCCATGCGGCAGCACGCAGTCCTAATAGCATCATGCCTTCGTCCATTTCCATTACGTCGATGGATGCGTTTTGACGCGCTTGTCTAAAATACGGCTCAAGGGGTATAAAATCCAATGAAACAAACGCAAAGACAACCTTTTTTGCTTTCCCTGCGGCACACAACATACCAACGTCTGCACCACCGTATGCAACAACGGTCAGATCTTTCAAATCAGAACGTAAAATTTCACGAATGAGAGC
>JBCDEX010000153.1:0-4218 GCA_039178995.1 Pseudomonadota bacterium
CACAAAATGGATAACGTAAATACCGAGGGCTAATTGCACTTAGTCCGGTGAAATGTCTTTCTTTGCGCTGTATTTCATGGTATAAATCGCGTCCAGATTGCCTTGTACTGGCTGTCTGAATGTAACGTGCTGTCGAATACACTCCGATGGATCTATTACACTAAAATCACACACATTGATCGACACATTGCTCTGGGTGCCTATTTTGCTGTATGACTTGGCTTAATTGGGTGGAGACATGGGATCGATGGAGGATTAACCCAAATACAAGTAAGGAATTAATATGTCTAACGTAACTATGCGTGAAATGTTACAGGCCTGTGTCCATTTTGGTCATCAAACTCGGTACTGGAACCCCAAAATGGCTCCTTTTATCTTTGGAGCAAGAAACAAAGTTCATATCATTAATCTAGAAAAGTCAGTCCCTGCATTTAATGAAGCACTTGATCAGGCTAAGAAAATTGCATCCGGCGGTAACAACAAAGTATTGTTTGTTGGTACAAAGCGAGCGGCGAGCAAAATAATTAAAGAGCAAGCTGAACGCGCGGGCATGCCGTATGTTAGCCATCGCTGGTTAGGTGGCATGTTGACGAACTACAAAACGATTCGTCAATCGATCAAGCGTTACCGTGATCTTGAAACACAGCAAAAAGACGGTACGTTCGATAAGTTAACTAAGAAAGAAGCGTTGATGCGTACACGTGAAATGGACAAGCTAGAGCGTTCAATTGGCGGTATCAAAGATATGGGCGGTTTGCCAGATGCATTGTTTGTTGTTGACGTGGATCAAGAGCGCATTGCGATTACTGAAGCGAATAAGCTTGGTATCCCGGTCATCGGAATCGTGGACAGTAACAGCAATCCAGATGGTGTTGACTATGTTATTCCAGGTAATGATGATGCGATTCGAGCTGTAAAATTGTACGTTACGAGCATGGCTGATGCCATTATTGCGGGTAAAGCAGAAGGTAAAGGCGCTGTTGCTCCAGAGGAGTTTGTTGAAGTAGCTGAAGAAAAAGCACCCGAAGCGAAACCAGACGCTATAGAAGACGCCAAGCCAGAAGGTGAGTCTTAATTTGGCAGATGGTTCTCTGTTAGGGCTCAATAAACAGTGAGCTTTAATCTTTAAACGGGCTGCCTAGGATCTTAATCAACATCTAGGCAGCTTTTTTGTAAATAGTTTGTTTAAAACGAATAGTGTGAGGAATTCAATATGTCGATTTCGGCGTCTTTGGTAAAAGAACTTCGTGAGCGTACCGGTTTGGGTATGATGGAATGTAAGAAAGCCTTAGTGGCATCAAATGGTGATATTGAACAAGCCATTGAAGATTTACGTAAGTCGAGTGGTATGAAGGCGGCTAAGAAAGCCAGCCGTGTTGCAGCAGACGGTGTGATTGAAGCGCGTCAAACAGACGGTCTTGCATTGTTGTTGGAAGTGAATAGTGAAACTGACTTTGTGGCACGTGATGATAATTTTAAAGGGTTTGTGAGTGATGTGGCTGATCAAGCCATCGCTCAAAAAGCAAGCGATGTCCCGGCGCTTATGGCTGGTGATCTGGAGACTCAGCGTGAAGCGTTGGTGCAAAAGATTGGTGAAAATATTACCGTAAGACAAATCGTATCGTTGGAAGCGGACGTACTTGGCACGTATGTGCACGGTAACGCACGCATTGGTGTAATCGTTGGCTTGAATGGCGGCTCAGAAGCGTTGGCAAAAGATATTGCGATGCACGTTGCTGCGATCAACCCTCAGTTTGCAACGCCTGATCAAGTGCCAGCGGACTTGATTGAAAAAGAGAAAGAAATTTTCAGCGCACAAGCGGCTGACAGCGGTAAGCCAGCAGACATCATTGAAAAAATGGTTGGCGGTCGAATTCGTAAGTTTTTGGCAGAAATCAGCTTAAGCGAGCAAGATTTTGTAAAAGATCCAAGTATGACCATTGCGAAGCTATTGAAAGACGCTGATGCAAGCTTGGTTGACTTTGTTCGCGTTGAAGTTGGCGAAGGCATTGAGAAAGAAGAAAAAGACTTTGCTACGGAAGTGGCTGAGCAATTATCAAACACGTAAATTAGTCGTTAATGAATGCGTTGACCATGTACTGAGTTGGCGCATCGTATTACGATTCGTGATGGTACGATACCTAAAAAGGCTCTGTTTTTAACAGAGCCTTTTTGTAGATAGGTTGTTATAATTTGCTAAGTACATTCGTTGGCTGTTCAGTGTATTGTCATCGACTTCAAACAAAGGAGCTTAAAACGCTATGTCATCAAAAGAACAAAAATATAAGCGGATCCTAATTAAAATGAGTGGTGAGGCCTTAATGGGGTCTCAGTCATTTGGGATTGACCCAAAAGTATTGGATCATATGGCGTTGGAAATCGGTCAATTGGTCGGCATTGGTTTGCAAATCGGATTGGTGATTGGTGGTGGTAATTTGTTTCGAGGTGCTGCCTTGAGTGAAGCAGGTTTGGATCGAGTGACCGGTGATCACATGGGTATGTTGGCGACCGTGATGAATGCGCTGGCCATGCGTGACGCATTGGAACGTGCTAACATTTCGACACGCGTTATGTCGGCTATTCCAATGAGCGGCGTGGTGGATCATTACGATCGTCGCCATGCGATTCGATCACTGGAAGCAGGCGATGTGGTGATCTTTTCAGCGGGTACCGGCAATCCATTTTTTACCACGGACTCAGCAGCGTGTTTGCGTGGCATTGAAATTGATGCGGAGTTGGTGTTGAAAGCCACCAAAGTGGACGGCATTTACAGCGAAGACCCATTTAAGAACCCTGACGCAATTAAATACACAACATTGACGTACGATGAAGTACTGCAAAAGCAATTGGCGGTGATGGACTTAACCGCTATTTGTTTGTGTAAAGACCATGACATGCCGATCCGAGTGTTTAAAATGGATGAGAAAAACGCCATGTTGAACATTGCGATGGGTCAGGAACAAGGCACGCTGGTTCATGCGTGAATGACTCGTTAAATCGAGTGGATGATTCCAAAATAGAATGAATTTGAACAAATAAGAAGGCGTACAACACCATGATTAATGACATTAAACAAGACGCTCAGCAACGTATGACGAAGACCATTGACGCGCTCAAGACGACGTTTGCAAAAATCCGTACAGGTCGTGCTCACCCAAGTATTTTGGACGGTATTACCATTGATTATTACGGAAGCCCAACGGCGTTGTCTCAGGTAGCGAATGTTTCGGTTGAAGAAGCTCGTATGTTGTCAATTACACCATGGGAGAATAATTTAATCCCTGATATTGAGAAAGCCATTATGGCCTCGGACTTAGGATTAAACCCAAGCACAGCGGGCAATGTGATTCGACTTCCTATGCCGGCATTGACAGAAGAAACACGCAAGACATTCATCAAGCAAGCACGTCAAGAAGCTGAGAATTCAAAAGTCTCTATCCGTAATGTGCGTCGTGATGCTAATTCAGACATTAAAACGTTGGCAAAAGACAAAGACATCAGCGAAGACGAAGAACGCAAAGCAGAAGCGGATGTTCAAAAAATCACCAATGACTTTACAGCGTCTATCGATGCATTGCTTGCGGACAAAGAAAAAGACTTAATGGAAATATAAGTCGCTTGTTGCATTTATTAGTTGCAGTTGGTGCCGTATGAGTGAAGTTGAAGACAACGTTCCTCGCCATATTGCCATTATTATGGACGGCAATGGACGCTGGGCAAAAAAGCAAGGTGTGCCTGTGTCCTCAGGTCATAAAGCCGGTGTGGAAGCATTGGGACACATTGTGAAAAGTTGTGAAAAGCATCAGATCAGCGTGTTGACTTTGTTTGCTTTCAGTCGAGAAAATTGGCAGAGGCCAGAAAAAGAAGTCTCTGCATTGATGTCGCTGTTTTCTCTGTATTTGAATAAAGAAATTAACAATTTGCACGACAACGGTGTGCGTGTTCGATTTATAGGCTCTCGGGACAATTTGGCCGATAAATTGCTGAAAAAAATGGAACATGCAGAGCACTTAACGCGTAATAATACTGCATTGACGGTCGTCATGGCTGTTGATTACAGTGGGGTTTGGGATTTGGTTCAAGCGACCAAGTCGATTACCCAAGCAGTGCTGTCTGGCGATGTCATGGTGGATGATATTGACGATGCATTGTTAACGTCGCATTTAAGTTTGTCGGATATTGGTGCGCCTGACTTGTGCATTCGTACCAGCGGTGAGC
>JBCDEX010000154.1:0-4124 GCA_039178995.1 Pseudomonadota bacterium
AATCGTTATACTTTAGGTGCCATCGAATGTGTTGAAATGCAGCGCAATTTTTTTTTGGATTTTCTCGCAATTTGTAATAACAATGCTATATTTGAAGTGTAGTTAAAAATTAACTAACAAATATTTTAATTTTTTGAGGATATATAACAATGACTAAGCAACAAAAAGGTTTTACACTGATTGAATTAATGATCGTGATCGCGATCATCGGTATTTTGGCGGCCATCGCATTGCCTGCGTATCAAACATACATTAACAAAGCGAGATTTTCAGAAGTGATTCTTGCATCTACAGCGGTTAAGTCGCAAGTTGAAGTGTGTGGGCAAACACGAGTAGATGCAAATAATGCGTTTAATGCGACCTGTATTGGTGGTGTTGTTCGTGGTGGCGTGGTTAATGTTGAAAAAACTAATTCAGCAGCTGATCTCGAGAATAATAACGTTCTTAGAGTAAGAGCAGAGGCGGGAGCTTCTGCAGAAAAGGTTGTCATTACCGCAGTTGCGAATGATAATATTGAAGGACCTGGCGGTGAAAAAGGTGTGGAATTTGTTTTTGTTGGAACACGTCAAGCTAGTGGTCAGGTTCTTTGGGATGAAAACGAGAATACTGCGGGTGTTAACAACTGTAAGGGATTCGGCTACTGTTAATCACGTAACCGTTTGATGAAAAGCAGCGCTTGGCGCTGCTTTTTTTTGTCTGTTGTTTTCTCGTAGCTCTTTTTCTTGAGCTTAAGCGGTCGATTTTTTTAAATTCCCTCTTTTTTCTCTTAATGCCTTTATTTACGTTGCTTCTTTATAACAAAAGCGCATCTAACACCATATATTTTTGCATTTTTTCAATCTCGTCTTATACTCAAATAATTGGTAATACACCTGTTGCAGGTGGTTTGTTGCGAGTGTTTGTGCAGTGAATTCTAATAAGCGAATCCTCTTTATGAAAAACGGATAGTCAGTCTGAATGAAAGATCGGGTCATTATATTTTTTGTGGTTGTCTTTATTCTGTGCCTTACTGCATTGTTGTTTTTGCAGGTGCGCGTGAATGACTACGAGCACAGCCGAAATGCGTTTTCGCAACAGATGACTCAATCACTTGAGAAAATTGAGGCGCATTCATTTAATACTCGAGAAGAATTAAAGCAGTGGCAAAACCAACGATCAAAAGAAAAAAAGTACAGCCTTGAGCACTTTAAATCGAAAATAAAACAGTTAAAACAAGCACACCCAGAATTTGATGTTGTGATGTGGAATGAGGTGGTTCCATTTGAGCGTCGAGCCGATGTTGAGCGCCAAATTGGCGCGCCATTTGTTCACTTTTCGGTGAATGGCCAAGACCTCGAGCAGCTTAAAGGTGCAGGCGTTGCGAGCTTGTTTGTGGCGTTATTGCAGCCATCTCAAGGGCTTGAAACGCAAAAAAGCGGTCAGAAAACACTCTATTTGCCAGTTATGGCGGTTGAGCCAGAAGAGTCGATGAGTCGACTGATGGGCTTTGACTTCTTCAGTTTAAGTCAATTGGGTTTTAAGCTCAATTTTGAAGACATTGTGAGGCAGACTCAGTTGTCGTCTTTCCCTATGATTCAAACCGATATTGGTGAAGGTGAAGACCGATTCATGAACATTGTGCTGCCAATATTTGATTTTGAATTTGATGAACCTAATCGACGTGCGGATGTTGTATTAAAAGGGTTGACCACAGCATCATTATCGATCAAGCGGTTTTTCAATGACTATGGAATGGAAGAATTCGGTAACTCACACATCACGGTGACGGACATCACCGACAGTCAAAAGCAAGACAATGACGGTGTGTTGATTTACGAGACCGGAGATCGAGAATTGAGCATCACACAGCAATCGATTAATTCGATTATTGAAGTGTTTGGGCGTAAGTTAAAGGTCACCGCAGAGGCCAGTCCAGAATACATTGTCTCAACGCGCAATAACACGTTGGCATACAGTGTACTCGTGGGTGGAGCGTTATTGAGTGTGTCGTATCTGCTGTTGGTGTTGAGGTTACATCGTGTGAGACGTGATCGCGTGGACGACGTGGTTCGTGAACGCACCAGTAAGTTAACCCAAGACAATCAAATGCTCAGTATCGAAAATCAAGAACTTGAATACTTAATGCGGGTAGATGCGTTAACCGACATTCACAATCGTCGCTCATTTGACGAAGTGTCTGTTAAAGAGTGGGCACGCGCCAGTCGTGAACAAACCTCATTGGTTATTTTTATGATCGATGTGGATCACTTCAAGCCGTATAACGATGAGTACGGACATGTGAAAGGCGATGAAACCTTGTATCAAGTGGCTCAGTGCATTAAATCGGTGTGCTCACGTTCCAGTGACCTGGTGGCGCGTTATGGTGGGGAAGAGTTCGCCGTGATTTTGCCAAACACGGAATATCATGCGTTGCGCGTAGCAGAGCGTTGTCGTGCCGCGGTCGCCGCATTGAAAATTGAGCACAAGCATTCGCCGACAAGTGATCGAGTGACAATAAGCTTAGGGATGAGCAGTGTGATCCCTCGTAAAGACACGTCGCTTGAGGATTTGATTAACAGTGCCGACCGAGCGCTTTACTTAGCGAAAACCCAAGGTCGAAACCGCGTGATTTTTAACGCCTGTGTCAGTGACTCTCTGGGGCTGTCGATTGACTCAAATGAGACGAAGGGAGCTTAGACAGTAACTGCTGAATGCGGTCGTGAATGACCGCATCATACGCCTCTGGTGACTGGTTTTTTTTGTTAAACGGCAGCCCAATGGCGCCTTTCCAAATCATGTGTTTCTGCTGTGTATCCAGCAGTGACAACATCAGTATCAAACGAGTGTGTTCACGTTCTGTAGACACCGATGACAGACCAAATAACGAATCGTGTACGCAGTGTGCGTACGACGTGCAGCGTTCATGACGACCATATCCATAGTAGCCATGATATCTCGCCTCCAGGTCTATGCTGTATAGGTCGTAAAAATGCGTTTCACGTACGGTACGTTTTTTGAGTACGATGTTTTGCACTAATATCGCAGTGGCGTTGTTCGAGTCTAATGACAGCCCTTTTTGGGCTAGGGCGTTATCTACGCTGCGGGTAACGCGTTTTTTGAGTAAATCATGCGTTTGTCCTGCGGGGTGAGTGACGGTGTTTGTATTGCTCTTTTGCGATGCTTTTGTTGGTAAAGTGTCCTGATATTGCTTTGCTTCATTAGACGTTGCCCAGCGGTAGCTGATGATGTTTGCGAAGTTGTACTGAGTGTCATAATCGACCGCCATGGGTGGCGTTGTAGTGCAGCCACTCAATGCGGTGATGACGACGCTTAGGCATATTATGCTGATGGGTATGTGGCGCTTAAGTAAGATCATGATGTCTCCAAGTAGAGGCGCTGACTGGGTCATACGCATCACGGTAACAAGGACTTACACGTGATGAATCTGGTAGCCATGTGCCTCACAGTTAAATTCGTGTTCCGTTAAATACGCCTCACTGCTGATGACCGCGGTGCTTGCAGCCGACAAGGCGCTGTCGCTGCTTAAATAGACCTCAGTCAGACGTTTTAATTCCCCAATCGTCATGCTTAATACGCCGTTGCGAAATGCGCGTTTTTGCTCATCGGATGTGCCTGAGAGTAATTGCGCATGATGCTTACGTGCTTCCCCTGCAGGAGAGCTGGGTTTGTCGATGGCAGAGATGACGGTAAAAATCGCTTCTTCGAGCGCGGATTGACTGTGTTCTTCGGTGAGCATCCAATCAATACTGGCATCAAAATCAGCAAACGTCTTCAGTAGGCGTGGATCTCGGTAGCTGTAAAACTTAAACACACCCAGTTGGCTGTCTTGAGAGGCGCCTCCACCATACGCTCCGCCTTGTTCGCGAATCGTTTTGTGTAATACGCCATTGCGTAAAAAATGCGCAAGTACGGTTAATCCCGGTGCATCTGGATGGGTTGCATGAACGCTTGGAAACGCCTTTGCGCAAAAATTAACTTGCGTTTGTGTGAGCCACATCTGATGCTTAGCAGGTTGCGATTCGTTATTCAGAGAATCAAATTTAAAGTGATCGCTGTTGGCTGTTGCGATGGTTTCATAATTGTTTGCGTAGTTTGCCAAGGTCTCCGCATAAGCGGGTTCTGCA
>JBCDEX010000155.1:0-4088 GCA_039178995.1 Pseudomonadota bacterium
ATGTCATGTTTTCATCTGTCAATACAGAGTAGGTAGATTCAGCCTTAACCGTTGGCGCTCCATTATCTGAGGACGAGCCATTATCTGCATTGTCGTTACAACCAGTCGATAGCAGTAACACGAAACAAAACGCATGTATTTTAAACAGTCTGTGCAGCATAATATGAACGCTCCGAAATTAATGTTCTAACATTGAAAATAGTAGTCGTATTAATTAATGATAGTACTCTGAAAATAAATCGTTACAACCCGTTTCATGAGGATCGCCACTGAACTTTTTAGTTTTCAATGTTTCTTTAAGTATTCATATTCGTTTTCTTAGGCAGTAAGTAAAGCAAAATCAATAATAAGCTGACATACGTAACAATCAAGTTGGGCATGGTCGTTGCGAAGCCTAAGTCAAATTCAGGCAAGCTTAACCAATCTCTTAACGAGATGGTTGCGATAGAGAACATGTAGAGTATGCCAAAAACAAACAATGCAATAATTGCAGCTTTATTTTTTCGAGTTCGCACCACGCTCGTGCGCGCTTCTTGGCGAAAAAAATAAATCATCATTGCGGCAGTAAACACAGCTTCTATAAGTACGGCGAGGTAAGCATTACTTGCATATAGCCCCAAGCTGATGTCGACCGAATCAGCACCAAACACATGGTGCGGGTGTCCTGAAATAAGATCTAATACAAAGTGTCCCAACACTAACATGGCACCCACAAGACCCACGGTGTTGCTTTTAAACAATGCCTTTCCGATGACAAAGGCTAATAGCATCCACACCAGTTGCGGCAATAAATCGTGGCTATATAACATATCAACAGTGAGGCTTTGCAATGTGGCATTGAACACGTCATCGGGGCCTGTTACCTCCAAACCTGCGTAATGGAATATCGACCACAAAATATCTTGCAGTTGAGAAATAACAAGAAAGTATAACAAGCTACCGCATGGTACTTTCTGATGAGCGACCAATGCGGTTGAAAAGTGACCTACAAGCATATTTAGACCCTGCATATGAGTTCAATGAAAGAACCATTATTGGTTGCTTGAAAAAACTTGTCAAGTATAATCACAGTATGAAATACACATCGTTCGCGCACATGAATTGTTCCATTGCTCAAACACTTGAAATCATTGGTGAGCGCTGGACACTATTAATTTTACGTGATGCATTTCGCGGCAGTGTCCGCTTTCAAGACTTTTTGAGCATCGGCATGTCTCGCAATGTGCTTACACAGCGTCTGAAAACCCTAGTCAATGAATCCATTTTTGAAAAACATCCCATTGATGGACGGGCTTCGCAATACCTGTTGACCTCAAAAGGGCGTGATCTTTTACCGATCTTGCTATCGATCACGCACTGGGGAGACCAGCACATGGCGCATCCAAAGGGCTTACGTTCAATATGTGTTGAAAAAAAGACAGACCAACCCATTGCACCGATGTCTCCTTATTCGACGGATGGGCGCGCGCTATCACTGTCGGAGATTGTTCTTAAATCAGGCCCTGGAAGCGCATAGATCATATGACGCGCAGCCGACGAGCACGCACAAAAAATAGACCGACGTGTTGATGTTTGATTTTTTTAGTTGTGTTTTTTGGGTGGTCATTAGATTGTCAGAGCATTGCGTTTGTAGAGGTCAGGTTTTTGCCATGTTGTTTTATCAGCTGGATACTTTATGCATACATTGAGCTAAACAGGCACCATGACATTATTCTTATTAACCCATCCGCGTGAACTTACCAAAAAAACGAACACAGGTCGTCTAGTGCTTGAGATGGTTGGCAGTAACGCACAGGTCATTGTTTGGGAAAGAAAGAAACCGAACGCTGAGTTGTTGGCGTTGATTGAGCAGGGCAATGTTGTGCTGCTTTATCCGTCCGAAGACAGCCAAGCGATATCTGACGCGGACAATTTTGAGCACTACATCATCATTGACGGTACATGGCAAGAAGCACGAAAAATATACAACCAAAGTCCTTATTTGCGATCTTTGCCACGCGTTGTACTGACGCTCGACAAGCCCTCAGCGTTTCACTTACGTCGCAATCAAAAAGAAAAAGGTCTGTGCACAGCCGAGTGCGCCATTGAACTGTGGAGGAGTCAAAGGTTAACCTCACTAGCAGACAGTCTGCAACAGACATTTGATGCCTTTGTCGCAAAAAAATAAAACGAAGACATTCTCCTTAGCGTGTTTCAACAACGTTGGATACGCACCGTTCAAATGATTGGATGCTGATTGAGTCATTGCAATGTTCCGAATGTGATCTGCGTCACAGACTAATAGCAATTTGAATAGTATGTGATTGTTTACGAGATCATTAAGGAACGTGTCTTGATTGTTCGAGTCTGCATAAGAGTCTGGATGTTGAACAACACGTGTCAAACACACAATTCTGATTGTAGCGTTTTAAAGCACGGCATCGATGCATCTCGCAGAATCATCCATCTCCGCGAATGTCGTTCATGAGTTGTTGAATGTTGGTTGCGAGGTCGTTTATTTTCAGAGGTTTGTGCAGTAACTCATCAATGCCCAGTGCGTTTAAATCCAAGGTCTCATCGTCAAAGCCTGTGAACACAATCACCGGTAAGTTCGGATTGATGGCTTTGCAGGCTTGCGTCAGTTCGATACCGCTCATACTCGGCATGGATTTGTCGGTGACCAATAGATCGTATTGAGCGGGATTTTTCTTGAACGCATCGAGTGCGTGTTCTGGGTTATTAAAACCATCAATTTGAATACCATGGAGTGGTAAGGTGGATCGGATGATGTCAACGATCATGGTTTCGTCGTCCACGAACAAGACGTTGTAGTTATCGTTGACATGGGTGAGCTCTCTGATAGTCGATGAATGTGTGTGCTCGAATGCATCCATGAACAACGGCAGATAGACGTGAAACGATGAGCCTTTGTTGATGGTGCTGTTGATCGAAATGTCGCCGTTGTAACTGTTGACCAACCCATGCACGATCGTAAGTCCCATGCCTTGACCTTCGCCGGGTTCTTTAGTGGAAAAGAACGGATCAAACATGCGATCAATGACGCTGTCGCTCATGCCGTGACCGTTGTCTTCAATGCTGATGCAGACATACGCGCCCGGATTTAATTGGAGGAAAAACCCTTGCTCAATAATGGCGCGGTTGATGCGTATGTTAATTGTGCCGTTGTCGTGTTTGAGTGCGTGACTGGCGTTGATGAAAATATTTGAAATGATTTGATGTAGGTGTGTTTGGTCAACGGCTACGTTCAGTTCTTGTTCGGACGATAAAACATCGACACTGATGTTGTCTGCGATGGACGGCGTTAATAACTGAATAATTTGTCGAATGTGGGGGACGATATTGATCGCAGGCGCGTTGACTTTCTTTTCTCGACTGAAGAGTAAAATTTCATCGACGAGTTTTTTGGAACGATCCAAGGTGCCTTCAAGCGTGTCCAGTTTTTCTGATATGGTGTGTTGACTGTGGGGTTGGTGAATCAGTCCTTTTAAGGTGTCGATGAGGCCAAATGAAATGGTCAAAATGTTATTAAAATCATGCGCAATGCCGCCGGCAAACACGCCCAGTGCTTTCAGTTTTTCAGACTGATTGAGTTTGCGCTCGAGCTCGGTGTTGAGGTCTTCAATCTGCTTTTGTAAGGTTACGTCTTGGTCGGTGCCGATCATGCGCGTGGCGCGTCCATTGGCGTCGCGTTCAACCGCATGACCTCTGTCGTGATTCCAACGGTACACGCCGTCTTTCATGCGCAAGCGGTTAATGCATTCGTAGGTGCTAGTGCGACCTTCGATGTAATCGTTGAGTTGCTCCCACGTACGCTCTAAGTCGTCGGGATGGACCAGTTTTTCCCACTGCTCAATGGTCGATGGAATTTCGTTGTTTTCGTAGCCAAGCGAGCTGAACCATTGAGGTGACAAATACAGCTCGTTAGTTTCGATGTTCCAGTCCCAAATCCCATCAACGGTGGTATAAATCGCTTGCGACAGCGTATCATTTTCTTTTGCATAATTGGCCACTTGATGCGTTAGAAAGGCGTTGTCTCGTCTCAGTCGTGCTAACTCGTCACTCATGGGAGGTCGTTGCTCTAATTCTGA
>JBCDEX010000156.1:0-4084 GCA_039178995.1 Pseudomonadota bacterium
ACCTAGGGGGCAGGTGATCTCTCCCTTCGCCGTCTGACTCGTACAGCCACCGACTACCACTTATTCCGAGACGTGATCAATCAATCGTACACCCAGCGTGTTCACCGCCAAGGCGATACCACGTACTTGTACAGTCCAGACGATCACATTGTAGCGGCTATGAAGCAACCGAAGATCACCCAAGACGGCGATTGCTTACCAGCCAGTTATTACGTCAGCAGCAATTTGCTTCAATAACGATGGCATCAATAGCCGTTGCATCACAGCGTCGCGTTTTTTCTCCCCAGTACGTCCGATGTGTGATGTGACGTCCTCTTTATGGTCTGGTTGGCGTGTCTTGGGTGTTGCTCGATTCACGCCTTTTTTTGATCCCGTCAATGATTCTCAACATGCTTTCGTCTAGCGATTCACATATATACAGGGGATACGTCCCAAAGTAATGTATACTGTGGCTTTTAAAGACATTCTAACCATGACCAAACCAACATTTAACGACCCTTACGCAGATCGCGAAGCCGACAATTACGACGCACCGGTGCCCAGTCGAGAATTCTTATTGGAATTCATTACAGAGCAAGGCGTGCCCTTGTCGCATGGGCGTATTTGTGAGTTGTTAGAGCTGGAAGAATCTCAGTCCGAAGGCGTGCGTCGTAGACTCCGCGCCATGTTGCGTGACGGTCAGTTAAGTCGCGGTAAGAAAAACAGCTACATCCCATTTGTCGAAGCGGACAGTGTGCAAGGTCATGTCATTGGTCATCGAGACGGCTTTGGATTCGTCAAACCATTAGACGGTTCGGACGATGTGTTTTTGCCGTTTGGGCAAATGCGTTCTGTGTTTGACGGCGATGAAGTCATGGTCGATGTCATTCACACGGATAAAAAAGGCAAGCGAGAAGGCCGTCTCAATCGGGTGATTCAGCACAATACCCATACGGTGATAGGCCGTCTTGAGCAACGAGATGGTCAAATCCTATTGCTTTCAGACAACCAGCGGATCACGCAAGATATCGTTGTCTCAAAAGAGAGCACCAGTGGCATTGCGCCGGGTGTCTTTGTCTCGGTACACATCACACAACAGCCTCAGCGTCGCAAGCCAGCGTTTGGTGAGGTTACTGACGTACTGGGCGAACACATGGGACCCGGTACGGAAACGGACATTGCTTTGCACTCGCATAACATTCCGCATGTGTTCCCGTCTGAGGTGGTGGATGAAGCGGAACAATTTGCCGATGAGCCGACGGAAACGGACAAGCAAGGGCGCGTCGATTTACGCAAATTACCATTGGTCACCATTGATGGTGAAGACGCGCGTGATTTTGATGACGCGGTGTACTGTAAAGCCAAAACCTTAGGTGGCTGGGTACTATACGTCGCCATTGCCGATGTCAGTCATTACGTCTCGCCGCAGTCGCCATTGGATCAAGAAGCGTTGCTGCGTAGTACGTCGGTGTATTTCCCGAGTCGAGTTGTGCCAATGTTGCCAGAAGCGTTGTCGAATGGTTTGTGTTCACTGAATCCAGCGGTGGATCGTTTGTGCATGGTGTGTGAAATGACCTTTAACGCAAAAGGCAAGATGACCTCGTATCAGTTTTACGAAGCGGTCATGCATTCCCACGCACGTTTAACGTACACTCAAGTTGGCGCGATGCTGGATGAACACGCACCAGACAAGGCACTGCGTAAAGAGTACAAGCACGTGGTGAAAGAATTGGACGCGCTGTTTAAGCTGTATCAAGCATTGGCAAAAGCACGCCATCTGCGTGGTGCGATGGAGTTTGAAACCTCTGAAACACGCATGGAATTTGGTGACGACAAAAAAATCTCAAACATCGTGCCAGTGGTTCGCAACGATGCGCACAAACTGATTGAAGAATGCATGTTGAGTGCCAACGTGGCGGCGGCGCAATTTTTAGAAAAACACAAATTACCGGCACTGTATCGTGTGCATGAAAGCCCGCAAGAAAAGAAGATTGATAACTTAAGAACGTACTTAGGTGAATTGGGATTAGAGCTTAAAGGCGGCGATAAGCCGACGCCAAACGATTATCGACAATTGGCGTTGTCGATCAAAGAGCGTGATGATGCCACTGTGATTCAAACCATGATGTTGCGTTCCATGAATCAAGCCAATTATCAAGTGGAAAACTTAGGTCACTTCGGGTTGGCGTATGAAGCGTATGCGCATTTTACCTCACCGATTCGACGCTACCCTGATTTGATGGTGCATCGCGCCATTCGCAGCGTGATTAATTCGAAACAGCGCAGCAAACACGTGAAGCGCCCGCGCGGCTTCCAGCCAAGTGCGGTTGAGCAGTATCCATTCAATCTTGAGCAGCTGATTGTCATTGGCGAACAAGCCTCAATGGCAGAACGTCGAGCCGATGACGCGAGTCGCGACGTGGCGTCTTGGTTGAAGTGTGAGTATTTGAAAGACCACATTGGAGAAGAGCACGGGGGGGTAATCACAGCGGTGACGTCGTTCGGTTTCTTTGTCGAATTGAACGATATTTTTGTTGAAGGCTTAGTGCACATCAAGCAATTGAAATCCGATTACTTTTCTTTTGATCAAGCCGGTCAACGCTTGATTGGAGAGACCCATCGTCAAGTGTATAAACTCGGCGATTCAGTGGACGTACGAGTGTTGGGCGTTAATTTAGATGAGCGAAAAATCGATTTTGAATTAACCGATGACGGCGCCGTGCCACGTAAAAAAAATAAAAGCCATAAGAAAAAAGGCGTGAAAAAAGCACCGATTAAGAAAAAGCGCAGCGGTAAAAAGCGACCTCCGCGCAAATCATCTGGCGGCCGCAAGCAAGGATGAAGGTCGTAGTATCTATAATGAACGGGTGTGGAGTGAGCAACCAATATGAGTCATGAGCTTGAGTGGGTGTATGGCATCCATGCGTGTCACGCCTTATTAAATCGACACCCTGAGCGCATCGTGTCTGCACATGCGTTAAAGGGTCGAGACGATCCAAAGTTTACTGAGCTGTTGAATGCATTGTCACAGTTACGCATTGATTGCCAAGTTGAATCAAGAGAACGTCTAGACGAACTCATTCAGACGCAGCAACATCAAGGCATCGCCTTGCAGTGCAAGCCCTCACAAGTGTTCGATAAATCCTATTTAAACTCGTTGTTGAAGCGTGCGGATAGCGATCTGTTGTTGTTGATTTTAGACGGTGTGACCGACCCGCATAATTTGGGTGCGTGCATTCGCAGTGCGGAAGCCGCTGGTGCGGATGCGGTCATTATCCCAAAGCACAAAGCCGCGAGTTTGAGTCCTGTGACACGTAAAGTGGCCTGTGGCGCAGCGGAAATTATTCCCATTGTGTCGGTGAAGAATTTGGCACAGTGTCTGTCGGATTTGAAAGATCAGGGTGTGTGGCTTTACGGTGCAGCTGGTGAAGCATCGAGCTCGATTTATCAAACCGACCTCACAGGCCACGTTGGTTTAATTTTAGGTTCAGAAGGCGATGGTTTGCGTCAACTGACGCGTTCACGCTGCGATGTGCTGATCAATATCCCGATGGCGGGGCACACCAGCAGTTTGAATGTGTCGGTGGCCGCCGGTGTCTGCTTGTTTGAAGCGTTACGCCAGCGCACCGCTAAGCGTTAATTATTACGCGTCTACGTACACCACGCCGTCTTCGACCGATACGGGATAGGTTTTCAAGGCGTTCTCTTTACGCACAAAGTTGAGTAACGAATACCGGGCGGGAAGTTGGCCCATGCGACCACTTCGCCTGTTTTGATGTCAAAGCGTGCACGATGGATAGGGCACTGGATTTGACAGCCATCAATGATCTTACCTTTTTTAAGTGGCATGAATAAATGCGTGCAATTGGATTGCGTGGCATAAAAGCCGTCGTCTAAATGAAACACCAACACGTTGTCGTCACCACAGGTGACGGCAATTTGCTTGCCTTGTGCCAGTTCAGATTCTAAGCAGACCTTATGTTTCGCCATGATGTGCACACTCCATACGTTGTTATTGTCGCGTCATTGTGGAGTGATCAGCGTACCGCTTATTTTGGTTGCTGGTCAAGCAGAGCCGGTAGGTGTGCTGTCACTGGCCGCGTCG
>JBCDEX010000157.1:0-4084 GCA_039178995.1 Pseudomonadota bacterium
CACACATACGAGACCGCGTATTTGTGCTTTGATGTGTCCCTACTCGATGAGCACGATCATCAACAATGCAATCCGCATTTAGCCATCAACCGCTTTGGCGTACTTGGCATACACCGTAACGATTTAATTGAACCCACATCAATGAGCATTCGAGACGCTGTAAAACACACATTAAATGAGCACGGCCACACACTGCCAACAGACGCAACCATTCGCGTGCTCACACTGCCTCGCTTCTTTGGCTATACGTTCAACCCCGTCAGTTTTTACACCATCACACACAAAAACGACACCTTGTACGCGATGTTAAGCGACATCACCAACACCCCATGGGGCGAACGCCATACCTATGTGCACATGGCATCGGAAGCCAACTCCAGCGATGCATCGTTTGTTGGTTTCACACACGACAAAACATTTCACGTATCACCATTCATGCCGATGGAACTCGAGTATCAATGGGCATTCAGCCACGCACCCCTTAGCCAGACCATCCGCATTCATATTTATGAAAAACACCATGCTACACATTCTGATCACGCATTGGCTTCCGATTTTGATTCTCATAGAACGCCAGAATCTAAACAGCTCAAGTTCAACGCCGCATTTAAATTAAACAAGATGCCGTTCTCACATCAAACAAAATGGAAAACCGTCATGCTCTTTGCATTTCTTCCGATCAAAGTGATCGTCAGAATCTATTGGCATGCATTATTACTTTGGATTAAACGAGTGCCGTTTTTCAAGCATCCGAAACACACACATCACGTCATAACTTACCGAGAGAGAAAGGAAGACACATGAACACACACGTAGAACCAATCAACATGAGCCACCAGCCCCTCAATCAGCATGCACTGAACGTACTCAACCAATTGAAAGGTGCTCAATTAATCTTTCAAGGTGAGATCAGCGCTGTGGTCGGTGACCCAAATGCTGAATTAACGTGCACCCTTCAGATCCACGACACTCAGTTGTTTAAACTCATTGCAAAAGACGGCGTACTAGGCGCTTCTGAAGCTTACATTCAAGGATTTTGGGACGTGGATGATTTAGTCTGTCTGGTGCGTATACTCGTACGTAATCGCGATCTATTAGACAGCATGAACAGCAAGCCACTCGTCAAAGCAAGCCAGCTGGTGATGCGTGCATGGCACAACCGTCGCAAAAACAGTAAGCAAGGAAGCCAACGCAACATTGCCGATCACTACGATTTGTCCAACGAGTTTTTCCAGTTATTCCTTGATGACAACATGATGTATTCCTGCGCCATGTTTAATAAGCATGCATTGAACACCATGAGCTTAAATGCCGACACATTGGAGCGTGCATCCGATGAGAAACTCAACACCATTTGTCAAAAACTGAAACTCACCGCGTCCGATCATGTGATTGAAATTGGTACAGGCTGGGGTGGATTTGCGCTCTACGCTGCGAAACATTATGGTTGCTATGTCACCACGACCACCATATCCGAGCAGCAGTACCAACTGGCAAAACAACGCGTTCAAGATGCAGGGTTGTCGAATAAAATCACCCTGCTCAAACAAGACTATCGTGAACTAACTGGTTCATTCGACAAACTGGTGTCCATTGAAATGATTGAGGCGGTTGGACACCATTATCTCAGCACGTATTTTAAAACCTGCCAACACTTACTCAAGCCCGACGGACTGGCTCTCATTCAGGCCATCACCATCGAAGACACTCGTTATGAAAAAGCGCTGAAAACGGTCGATTACATTAAACGTTACGTGTTCCCAGGCAGCTTCATCCCGTGCAGCTCCGTGATCGTGAATCATGCCTCCGACGCAGGCTTAAAACTCATGGATTACAACGATATTGGTCTCAGCTATGCATTGACGATAAAACACTGGCGCACACGATTTTTTGACAAACTTGATCAAGTCCGTGCGCTGGGATTCGATGAACGCTTTATTCGCATGTGGGAGTTTTATTTATGTTATTGCGAAGGCGGCTTCTTAGAAGAAACCATCAGCGATGCGCACTTACTGTTTAAAAATAACATGCGCTCGAACGCTTAATTCACCACGTCATGAACACGAGAACATAGGCGCTCACACATGTCATTCACGCTCACATACGGTTGGCTTATTGCCATCAACATCATTGGAATGATCCGCCTCTATGTCATCAATGTCATTCGCAAACGCGCGGACATTGTCGACATCGGCTGGGCGATATGCCTCATTGTGAATGCCTTGTTACCCGCTCTAAATCGTCACATTAATGACCCGAGCGTGCCGTTGACCTTATGGTGCTTCCCTCTACTGTTCATCATGTGGTATGTGCGTTTAGCAACGCATTTGGTCACACGTTATGTACGATCACCCGAGGAGGATGCTCGTTATACCGCATTACGCAGGAAACTGGCACAGCGCCAACACCTTGGCTTGTTCATCATCTTCATAGCGCAGGCGTTGCTTGCGCTCGGTTTGAGCTTTCCTCTATGGCAATGGGCGACACTGTCCAATGACGTCATCGCAAGTATCTCGACTGTTCAGTGGGGCATATTGTATACGTGGGTACTGTGTTCACTTATAGGGCAATTACTGGCTGACAAACAACTCAGCGATTTCAAGAAAGACCCTAGCAATAACGGTCAGGTGATGCAGTCTGGTTTATGGAAACACAGCCGTCACCCAAACTATTTCTGTGAATGGTTGTTCTGGTTACATGTCGCACTGCTGGGCTGGTGGATAGATCACTTAGCATGGATGATCTATCCAGTCATCATGTACGGTTTTCTACGCTATTTTACCGGCATTCCATTCAGTGAGCAGCAAGCACATGCTCATCGTGGAGAACAATATGTCCGTTATCAGGCGATAACCCCTGCTTTTTTTCCATGGAAAATCAACACACATACTCGCTCGAATTGACGTTATTGCATTTTATTTTTATCAAAGCACTCTATCAGGACACCGTTATGAACACACTCAATACTCGCATTGCTAGCCGTCTGATCCACTTTGCAGAAAGCGGTCAATTACCAGACAAACTCATTCGCTTTGGCATTCGAGCCTTATCAAAAAAACGATTGCAACAAGAGCATTTGAATCATCCTGCACGCGCCACAGAGCAATTTAACGCGGTACTTAATCAACTGGCCAACAGTCCAGTCGCTATCGCAACCGAAGAAGCCAATGAACAGCACTACGAGCTCCCTACCGAGTTTTTTCAATCCGTCTTAGGCAAGCATTTGAAATACAGCGCGTGTGAATTTACAGACAATGCAACGCTTGATGAAGCCGAAGCACACAGCTTGGCGTGTTATTGCCAACGCGCCGAACTAGCGGATGGAATGAATATTCTAGAGCTCGGGTGTGGTTGGGGTTCATTCACATTATGGATGGCGTCTCATTATCCGAATGCCTCAATCACCGCCGTTTCAAACTCCAACAGCCAACGCGAATACATCATGCGTGAAGCAGAGCAACGCGGTTTAACAAACATCACCGTGATCACACAAGACATTAATGCACTCGAGTTGGACTCCAACACATTCGATCGAGCGGTATCTGTGGAAATGTTCGAGCATGTTAGAAACTATGAGAAACTATTTGAAAACATTTCCGCCTGGCTCAAACCTTCTGGTAAATTGTGGTGCCATATTTTTTGTCATCGCCATTTGCAATACCCATTTGAAGACCTCAGTGAATTGGACTGGATGTCTCGGTATTTTTTTACAGGTGGCATGATGCCAAGCTTTTTCACGTTTTACGCATTCTCATCGCATTTGACCATCGAAAAAACATGGCAATGGTCAGGTGAGACCTACAAACACACAGCCAATGCGTGGTTAAAGAACATGGATCAAGCACAAGACTCTTTGCGTCCAATGTTTAACACCGTATACAAAGAAGAAAGCAATATCTGGTGGCAACGTTGGCGCATATTTTTCATGTCGTGTGCGGAGCTCTTTGGTTTACACAAAGGAAGCGAATGGGTCATTGGACACTATTTATTCACACCCAATAAATGATGCATTGCTCTCAGCAATTAATACAAGATATGCGTTTATGAAGAAGAAACAGTCATCACAAAATATGCTCAGTATGGG
>JBCDEX010000158.1:0-4010 GCA_039178995.1 Pseudomonadota bacterium
CGCCGATCATCAAATTCATGCCAGACGACATCGTCATGGAACTCATGACGCGCGTCGACGCACAAAACGGCGACCTTGTGTTCTTTGGTGCAGACAAGGCCAATATTGTGAACGAATCGTTGGCGGCATTGCGTGTTAAAGTCGGCGAAGACCTCAACATGTTTACCTGTGAGTGGGCGCCACTGTGGGTTGTTGACTTCCCAATGTTTGAAGAAATCGAAGGTGGCTGGACGGCTATCCATCATCCGTTCACCACGCCAGCATGTGATGTTGATGCATTAAAAGCCAACCCAGGCGAGGCATTGTCGGTTGCCTACGACATGGTGTTGAACGGTACCGAGCTAGGCGGTGGATCGATTCGTATTCATCAGCCAGACATGCAAGCGGCTGTGTTTGAGGTGTTGGGTATCGGTGCCGAAGAACAACGTGAAAAGTTTGGCTTCTTATTGGATGCTTTGAAGTTTGGTTGCCCTCCGCACGGTGGCTTGGCATTTGGTTTGGATCGCATCATCATGTTGATCACTGGCGCGTCGTCCATTCGTGACGTGATCGCGTTCCCGAAAACGCAATCGGCGGCGTGCGTCATGACCGAAGCGCCAAGCAAAGTGAAAAACAGCCACTTGCGTGATTTGAACATCGCCGTGCGCGAGATCGAAAAGAGCTAAGGTGTTGAAAAAAGTCAGCCGAAAAGCCGAGTCAATGACTCGGCTTTTTTATGTTTTACAATTGCTTAGTTGTTCTTGGATTGCTTGCATTGACAGGGCTGGCCGCAATAGGTCGTCTGAAAGACGCATAAGATGTGTTGTCTATGCTAATTCAAGAAGTCAATCAATATGAAGTTAACATCAGTTTTTTCGTGCGCGTTGGTATGTTCAGCGTTTTTCTTATCTGGCTGCAATGACTCTGACTCGGGCAGTGGATATGTTCCAGATGCAAAAGCCAGCGTATTGGCTGGGCCATGGGAGAAAGAATGCACAAGCAGTAAAGATCTCGGGGTTGAGTTAGATAACGGACTGACGGCATACGGTAAGGGCACCATGAATGTTGTGGAGTCAGGCACGGAGAATCAAGGAACGGCGACACTTAACATATCACCCTATATCGATTCGAACTGCGTCTTTCCGCTCATTGGTTTGTCTGCCATCGTGATCAAAGTTGAGTACGAGACAGGTGATGATGTGATTGCAGATGCTAATACGGTATCCGAAACGACGGCCACCGAAATAGATGTAAAAATCACGTCCAATTCGATAGCGCCGAATACCGTTGGACAAAAAGGCTATGGGCTCTTCACTGTGAAAGGCTCTGTGCTTCAATTTGGACCGGCCTCTGTGTCTGAAAGCACTAGGCCAACTACCATGCAAGGAAGTTCAATGTTCTTGGACTTAGGACGTTTTACGCGACCTTAATGACGTTGATGGTGCTATCATTGAATGTTATTACGGTTTAACGTTCCTCGGCACTGATAGAGTGATTGACAAAAAACCTCGACCCGGTGTCGGGGTTTTTTAATGTTGTTGATGTCTGAATGCGCTGACATTTAGCTGGGCGTTGGATTGGCAGCGCCATATATGTAAAGGAGAGGGCGGTAATGAATCGGATCGTTTCATGCGATATGAATGAACTGCTTGATGATATATCTCGATGCACGGAGTGTGCCGCGCATTTACCTCATGGGGTGCATACGATCGTCAGAGCCTCATCTCAGTCACGATTACTCATTATGGGCCAAGCGCCAGAGCGACTTGTTCATGACACTGGCGTTCAGTGGAACAATCAAAGCGGTGATAATTTGAGACGTTGGCTGGGCGTTGATAAAGAAACATTCTATGATACCAATAAAATAGCGCTGATTCCCATGGGATTTTGCTATCCAGACAAAGGCAAGTCGGGTGATCTTCCGCCCAGAAAAGAATGCAAGCCTCGTTGGCATGAGGTATTGATGAGTCGCATTGAGCAGCCGCGATTAACTTTGTTGGTCGGTGGCTATGCCCAAAAAACGTATTTGGGCGATCGCATGAAGGGCAGCTTAACGTAAACCGTTCGTGAGCATCAATCGTACCAGCCTGATTTTTTCCCGCTGCCTCATCTTTCGCCTACAAATAACCTCTGGATGGTAAAGAATCCATGGTTCAATAAAGACATGTTGCAGGATCTAAAAGCATCTGTGGCTCGAGCATTGTCTGATTAATATCAACATTGGTGTTGGATAGAGTATGCGGTATTGGACATGCATTACGAAGACGGCGTATTGTATACATTCACTTTTGGAGTTTCATTGATATGACACACAATTCAGTTCAGGCATTTAGAAAAACGTATCGTGCACAGATGAGTCCGCGCTATTCGCCATGGAGCCATATCGGTTTTGTATTCAGTGTCGGGGGCTTGTTCATCATCTTGTGTCTGAGCAATCTGTCGGGTGATGTGACGGTTAGTGATTTACTGATGAGCGGTGTTGCGTTGATTTTGTTCAACGTGGGTGAATACTTTGTGCATCGTAAGTTGGGCCATAAAAAACAACATTGGCTGAAAAGGGTCGGCGCGTTGTTTTATCAACGGCATACGGGCGATCACCACAGCTTTTTTGGTCATCAATCCATGGCAGGGGAATCACGAATGGACTGGCGAGTGACGTTTTTTCCTGCGTGGCTGGTGTTGGTGATCATCGCCTTGGCCATGATGAGCGGAGTCGCCATCAATCAGCTCATGGGGGTAAATGCCTCACGTTGTTTTATGTCTGGCTTGGTGTTTGGTTATGTGCTGTATGAATGGTTGCACTTTTGTTATCACTTGCCGGATGATCATTGGTTGGTGGCCTTACTGTGGATTAAACAGATGCGTCATTTGCATCGCATTCATCATGATCGAGGACATATGCAGTCGAAAAACTTTAACCTCACGTTTCCATTGACGGACATCGTAATGGGGACGTTTTTGTGGGTTCCGATGACAGAGGCGTTAAAGGATCATGAGAGTCCGTGTGAATAGCAAAAAAAACGGCTCACCTTGGTGAGCCGTTTTTTTTTGTGTATTTTATTATTACAAAAATTTGTGTAAAAATGCATTGCTCATTAAACCATTTGGATCCAGCTGATTAAACACGCCGGCGCACTCTTTCATAGAGCGAGTTGAGCCGTTTAATGTGCTGGGCAATGTGGTTTTCAAAAATGCATCATTTGACCACGCACCTGTCGATGAATAAGCCCAGCCTTTAGACCATTCTACTTTGATTTGCTCAGGTGGGTATTGTTTGTACAGCCACACTTCTAAGTCGGTGAAAAAATCACCGGCGCTGGGTGTTTTTGTGAGTCCCAGTAAATCCAACCAAATCGCCACGTCGGCCTCAACACCGTCCGCTTTTTGCAATGCACATAAAGCGGGTGGTTTGATGTCGCCTTCGGCTTTGATGTCTGACGTCTCGCTGAAGTTCGTGATACGAATTTCAATGGGGCCGTTCACAGGATAGAGGCCTCGGGCTTCGTAGTCCTTTAATAGCGCAGAATACATTGTTTTGAATCGATATAAGAAGTCTTGTGCTTCAGAGAACGGAAGATGCACAGCGTATCCATTGGCGGTTACTCGCAACGTGTGTTCGGTGACATACAGCAAGGTGTGGTATGCCGGTCCCCAAATGTCGCTTACGTTGCTCAACAACGGTCGATTGCTTCGGGTTTGCGTTTGTTTTGCAATGGTTTGTTCAGCCGCATTCAGCATACCGCGAATGTAATCATTGCTTAACAATCGCTCCATTTGTTCGCGCGAATACTGTGCATCATTCGATGACGCAGCGTCTAATAATTGCGCTTCAAGCGAACGGGAATCATGTGATGAACGAGGGAGTATCGACGTGGGTGAATCGGGCGTGAAACGCATGTTCACCGCCAAGTCCGATACGCCACGCATGAACACACCAAAAGCTGGGGTTAAGTCTGGATTGGACAGAATCAGGTTGGTGACCATACGTGAAATGGGCTTGGGCGCGAGTTCAGTGATTCGGTAGTTAAACG
>JBCDEX010000159.1:0-3982 GCA_039178995.1 Pseudomonadota bacterium
AAACGGTACGATAACGATACAAAGTCCGTTCACTGCGTTTTTGATGAGTTATATTATGTTAAGTCAATCACGTTAATTTACAGACAGGGTTTTTTTATGATTGTTGGACACTATGCCACGGCATTAATCGCACATAACGCGCTCCCTAAATATTTTATCCATCAACAATTACCTAAAAAAGCCCTTCTTTTTTTCTTAATTGCATCGCAGTTCCAAGACATTCTTTGGTTTGTGTTTCATTACTTAGGACTTGAGTCAACCAGCCCCAGTGATGTGTTTAGCGCCACGTTGAGCGATATGGCGGTGGTTATGGTGTACAGTCACCATCTGATACCTCAGCTGATTTGGGCCTTGGTGGCGTTTTTAGCTGGGAAGCTATTATTTAATAGCAATCGGATTGGTTTAATTGCGATGTTGTTGTCGCTGGGGCACTTTGTATTGGATTTATTATCGGGCCACCCTCATTACCTATTTGGTGAGTCATCGCATCAAATTGGTTTGGGTTTGTACGCAAACCATGTGTATGCAGCCATTTTGATTGAAGCGGTGTTTGTGACCGCGGTGTTGGCGTATCTGTTTAAAGCAGAGTCTGCACAAGGGATTGTTCGTGCTCGAAACAATAAAATGGCGCTGATAGGCCTGTTTGTCTACGGCATTGTCTTTTTACTGCTCATTGCGACGGTATCCTTCAGAGATCGTTTTGGGATTCCAGACTTTGATCTTAGAATCAACACCGCCATACCTACCATTATCCTGACATACGTTGGCATGCTGGTCTTTTTGTTGAAAGTGGTTTCAGCAACAGATAATACATAATTATTATTGGTGAACTCATAAAGTCTGTAAGAGTCAGTATTACTATGAAGAAAACACACGCCACCTTGTTCATACCAGCGTTGCTTGGCATGAGTGTCGTTGTACACAGTGTGCATGCAGTGCCGAACAACCCAGTCGCTGTCGTATCCGTGCCTGTTGAAGATGTGTCTCGCCAACGTCATCGTATTGAAGTGTCCGTGCACAGGCGAGCGCACACGCAATCAGCGACTCGTCCTCAGACGCAACATTCTCAGATACAACAGCAAGCGATCATTCAACAACCGCTAGAATCTGTTGTGACTCAACCGATTCAACAGCCGGTCGTTCGGCAACCTGTTCGGCATGCTCCAGAAATACAACAGCCGTCTGTGTACGTTCAATCGGTTCCAGTGTCTATACCGCAGGTGCGTCAGCCCACCATGAGACCGTCAGCCCAACGTGTTCCTGCGCCCGCGCCTGTTGTTCGTCCGCAGGTGGTGCAACAACCGATCATGCGTCAACCGGTTGTTCAAGTACCTACTGTGCCGGTGCCGGTGGTACGACGACCGATAGTTCAACAACCGACAGTTCAAAAGCAGGCAGTGCAAAAGCCCGTCGTGCAACGACCCGCTCCAACGCCACAGATTGTGGCGCGGCCTGCCCCGGTCGCGCAAACAGCGCCTGTCAGTTCAGTTAAACCAACCCAGCATAAAGAAGCGGTTCAAGAAACGGTTATACAACAAGCTGTGCGTCAAAAGCCGACACAGGAAAAATCCATTGCTCAAACACCAGTGGTTGAGGCTGCGCCTGTTGCACCATCTGCTAAGAAATCGGTTGAGGGTCTGCCTAAGGTCACAAAAGCAAAAAAGAAAAAACGAATACCTAACCCATTTTCAACGCGGACTGTTCGAGCCAATCCGTCGGCGGTGGTTAATAATGCAAGACGCTACTTGGGAGCGCGTTATCGCTACGGTGGCCGTACTTATCGTGGCATTGATTGTTCAGCGCTGGTGCAAAACAGTTTTAAATCAGCGGGTGTGTTATTACCGAGAACGTCTCGGCAGCAAGCTCGCAAGGGTCGTTCTGTACGCAGACAGGCATTGAGTAAAGGCGACCTGGTATTTTTTGCAACGTCAGGAGGACGCAGAGTCTCCCACGTTGGCATCATGGTTGATTCTCATTCGTTCATTCACTCGTCACGTTCAAAAGGCGTTGGTATCAGCAAGTTGAGCAATCCATATTGGGGGCCTCGTTACTTATTTGCACGACGGATTTAATCACCAGACCATCAAAATGGGCCGCTCTTTGTCCAGCTAATGCGACCTTATTCTCAAAATAAAAGGCGCACTTTGTTAGAAAATTGGCGTTATCGGTAAGCGTAAAACACACGGTATTTTGCGATGATTTAAACTCATCATAATAAATGCAGGTGGTTACAACCATGACAAACGATACGATTAAAATGTCCTCTTGGGCAAAATTTTTATCTCGAACCAAGCGATATGGATACATCATTGCGCCATTGGTCATTGCGTTAATGCCGGTGGCTGCATTTTACCTTGGCGATCACACGCAATACACTACATTGAAAATTTGGTCGACGTTCATTTTTGTGTTTGGCTTACTCCCGATAATTGATCATTTTGTTGGGGAAGATCCGACTAATTTTGACGACGACACCATGCAGTCGATGGCGAGTGATATGTATTATAAATGGATTACCTTACTCATTCTTCCACTGTATGCGACGTTACTTGTATGGGGCATGCACGCATTGTCTCAACTGGAGTGGCTGTCTTGGTTTAATAAACTGGGCTGGATGATTGCCATTGGTCTTTTTGGCGGCGCATTGGGCATTACCACCGCGCACGAATTGATTCACAAAAAAACAAAAACAGAACAAGTAGCGGGCGGTTTGCTATTGTCCTTAGTGTGTTACGCAGGGTTTAAAATCGAACACATCTACGGTCATCACGTACACGTATCGACACCAGAAGACGCGTCATCGTCGCGTTATAACCAATCGTTGTATCAATTTTTACCACAAGCGTATGTGCGTAATTTTAACAATGCTTGGGTACTACAAAAGAAGCGCATGGAACGTCGAGGACAGAATTTTTATTCATTTAATAATGAATTGATCAATTATTATGGGCTATCGATTGCACTCATGGTCATGTTTACCGTTTGGCAAGGCGCATTGGGATTGGTGTACTTTTTAGTCACCAGTTTTGTGGCGTTTACCTTGTTAGAAATTGTGAACTACTTAGAGCATTATGGATTGCATCGTGAGAAACAAGACAATGGACGTTATGAAAAAGTAACACCGCATCATTCATGGAACTCTAATCACTTGGCGACTAATTTATTTTTATTTCATCTACAGCGTCATTCGGATCATCACGCATACCCAAATCGTCGTTATCAGGTGCTGCGAAATTTTGATGACATTCCACAGTTACCGTCAGGCTATGCAGCGATGATTGTATTAGCAGTTATTCCTCCGCTGTGGCGAAAGGTTATGAATCCAAGAGTGGAGCAATATTACGAAGGTCGTATGCAAGTATTGAATGGCGTAGCTACATAAAAATAACATCGGTTATGGTCAACCCTTACCTGGTAGCCTGTACAGCACCAGGTTTTTTTATATTTTACTGTTTGGTGTTCAATGCCTACAATCCCATGATAGCATTGGTCTGCGAGTGATTGTGCTCTGAATAAACGCGCGGAACTTATGCTATTATAACCTCATAAAACAATAAACTAATTAAAAATCAGATACCTACATAATCATGTGGTTGAGACCGTGTTGTTAGCGTAAGACTGTTTGAGACGAGCTCTTAAATGCATATGGACACGAAACGAAAGGAATTAATATGAAACTTCTATTTAGCACTGTGTGTGTGATCTTACTGATGCTGGGAATGGCACGTGTTCAGGCAAATACGCCAACGACTCGCTCATTATGCAATGCGGCACCGGATCTGTGCGGTACTAAAGTAGCAGACACTAAGAAAGCAGAAGAGGCTAAGAAAGCAGAAGAGGCTAAGCAAACAGAAGAGGCTAAGAAAGCAGAAGAGGCTAAGCAAGCAGAAGAGGCTAAGCAAGCAGAAGAGGCTAAGCAAGCAGAAGAGGCTAAGCAAGCAGAAGAGGCTAAGCAAGCAGAAGAGGCTAAGCAAACAGAAGA
>JBCDEX010000160.1:0-3953 GCA_039178995.1 Pseudomonadota bacterium
AAAGATGAGGATGTGAACGCAGCAGTCGACGTTGTGATAAGAGAAATAACAACCAAGTATGGGGCATCCTTGCGCGACTAGCGCGGTTTAACATTATGTGGGTACTTCATGGCAACATTAACAAAAGCAGAACTGGCCGAACGGTTGTATGACAAACTGGGGCTGAATCGCTCCGAAGCAAAAGAATTAATCGAACTGTTTTTTGAAGAGGTCGGCTTTGCATTAGAAAGCGGAGAGACGGTTAAAATTTCAGGTTTTGGAAATTTTGAGTTAAAAGATAAAGCGGAACGTCCTGGACGTAACCCGAAGACTGGTGAATACATCCCCATTTCTGCACGCAGAGTGGTGACGTTCAAGCCAGGGCAGAAATTAAGAAGTAAAGTGGAACACTATGCTGGAAGCAAGTCTTAACAGTGAATTACCGCCTATTCCTGGGAAACGTTATTTTTCAATTGGGGATGTGAGTGAGTTATGCGCTGTTAAACCCCACGTGTTGCGATACTGGGAGCAAGAATTTCCTCAATTAAACCCTGTGAAGCGTCGTGGCAATCGTCGCTATTATCAACGTCAAGACGTCTTATTAATTCGTCAAATTCGAGCGTTATTATACGAAAAAGGGTTTACCATCAATGGCGCAAAGCAGCATATTGGTGGGGCTCAAGACGCTCAAGATGTCTCAAAGTACAAGCAACTAATTTCGCAAACCATTTCTGAGTTAGAAGTGATTGTAACGGAGTTAAAATAGCGCATAGATACGGAGTGTGTTTGCGTAATTAGAAAGCCAGAATGGTAGACATTCTGGCTTTTTTGTAAGCGCTTGTTATGGATTGATGGCGTATCTATTATAGGTATGGCTTTTTACAGGCGCACGGCCTAAGACGTTGCGATTGATCGGATAAAGAAGTGATCAATGTCGCTGTGCAAATGCGTTTTATCAATGGGCATTGCAATGTACGATAAAATAATCCGTACTACCCAGCGTGAGAGCTCGTTGTGTTTGATGTCGCTGTGAATCTCGCCACGTTGTTGCGCTGTTTTAAATGGTTCTTTTGTCAATTCATTCCAATAGTCGGCAATGACACTAGAGGAGTAATAATACTCTTGGGTCTTGTTGATGTTTTTACTGCCGAGGAGCAGTTCGTATTCCGGTGTGTGAGGGCCGTAGGTGATCATGTACACTACATATTCACGAATCAGCTCGATGAACGTATCGTGGTTATTTTTCAGCTCTTGATCCATGATGTTCAAGAAGGCGATAGATTGCTCGTCGACAATGTTTTGTATGATGTCTTCTTTCTTTTGAAAATAGCGGTAAATGGTGCGCCGAGAGACCCTGGCTTCTTCTGCGATGTGGCTCATGGTTGTGATGGACAGCCCGTTGCGTTCAAAACACGTTTTTGCAGCGTTTAAAATTAATGCGCACGCTGATGACGCGTTGTCTTCGCGTGTGTTTTTCCCCCAGCGTGTTGCAGTCACAGAATACTCCTTCCTTAAAGTCGTTTATTTCATTAAAGCACAATTAGTATAGTCAATAACAGCTCGCTTCGTGGTTTTTTTGGACGGTTGATAGCGTACTATTGCGCATAAATTCTAAGTGTGACATAGTTGCTGAATACGTCGCTTTTCTTACGTGAGAAGTGCCAAAATCTAATGCGTACTGCGCGTGTGTTACTACCGCTATTAAGGAATTGAATATGTCAGTTGATAATTATCCCGTAATAAACGCCGCTGAGGTGTCAGAGTGGCATCATGAAGCGGACGTGGTTGTGGTTGGTTTTGGAGCCGGAGGCTCGTGCGCGGCACTGGGTGCGTGTGAACAGGATGCGTCTGTTTTGGTGCTTGAGCGCGGCAGTGGTGTCAGCGGGACATCTACCATTGCGTCAGGGCACTTTTACTTAGGTGGTGGCACACGGCCGCAGTTGGCAAACGGCATCGAAGACAGTGCGGATGAAATGTTTAAGTACTTGATGGCTAACACGCCAGAGCCCGATGAACACAAAATTCGTTTGTACTGCGATCAATCGGTGGATCACTTTAACTGGTTGTGCAGTCATGGTTTGCCATTCAACGATGGGTTTTACAAAAAGAAGCACTATGAGCAACCAACCGATGAATGCTTGATTTGGTCTGGAAATGAAAAAGTATGGCCGATTAGTGAGCAAGCGAAGCCAGCTCCGCGTGGCCACAAAATTGAAAAAGAAGGTACGGAAGCGGGTAGCCTTGCGATGAAACACCTTACGGCATCTGCTGAAGACAAAGGTGTCGCGTTTGAGTTTGACGCAAATGTGAAGCATTTGATTGTCGACGATCAAATGCAAGTAGTGGGTGCGTGTTATTCACATTTTGGAGACATGAAATACGTTAAAGCGAATAAAGGCGTGGTGCTTGCAGCTGGTGGCTTTGCTATGAACGCAGATATGGTGAATGAATATTGCCCAACCTTTGGTCATAAAGCGATATACAAGCAAGGCAATCCCAATGATGATGGCGGTGGCATCAATTTAGGCTTGTCGGTGGGTGGTGAAGCACTGCACATGGATCGTTTTCTCGTCACAGCGCCATTTTATCCGCCTGAAAACATGCTGAAAGCTATTTTGGTTAACAAGCATGGCAAGCGGTTTATTAATGAAGATTCCTATCATGCACGTACGGCATCGGCGTGTATTGAGCAGCCCGATCATGAAGTGTATTTGATTTGTGACAACAGCATTTTTGAGCGACCATCATTGGGTATGCAAGAGCTCATTGATGGTTGGGAAACCGTGGAAGAAATGGAGAAAGACCTTGGATTACCAGAGGGTGAGTTGCAGGCAACGATCCGTGAATACAATAAATTTGCAGAATTTGGTAAAGATCCTGATCAGAATAAACACAAAGACTGGGTGCAGCCTTTGAACACCCCGCCGTATGCCGCATTGCAGGCTACGTTAGGTCCAAGCATGTATGTTGGATTCACCTTGGGAGGTTTGAAGGTCTCTGCGGATGGTGAGGTTCTGCAAAAGGGCTCTGATCAGCCTGTGAAAGGGTTGTATGCGGCGGGTGCGTGCGCGTCTAACATTGCTCAAGACGGTGCTGGGTATTCGAGTGGAACGTGTTTGGGTGAAGCGACGTTCTTTGGTCGTCGTTCGGGACGACACGCAGCTAGCTTATAGCCAATTACAAGGGGTGGGCAGGCGCTCTATTTGTTGATGTGAGGCATGTCTCATGTATGGCGCTCGTTGTTTTTATTGACGCTTTGACAGAATTCATGCAGTGCGTGGATGTTGTCAGAGAATGCGAATGAGCTGTCGTCCAGTACGATGCTTTCGGTCAAATCAGTATCAGTGCATGCTGTTTTTTGTGTTTTTTGTGTTTCTTTGAGTGCTGGCGATGTTGTGGTCGGCGCTGAGGTTGTGTGGTCTCTGGTTGGATGTTTCGTTTGAATGTTTGTTCGTGATGTCTGGCGTGCATCTGTATGGATGCGTGGCTGATGATGTTCGATGTGTTGTGTGAATAAGCGACCTTGTTGTATTGAGACCAGCAGTTGTTGTTGATGTGATAACAGTGCGGACATGAGTTTTAATTCGCCGCCCGTATGCTTGAGCTTGCAGAGTACCTTGGCGATTAAACACGCCGCTATGTTGAGTAAATGAGTTAAGTGGACGTCTTCTTCTTGTTGCGAGGCCGATTTTAAAAGTTGTTTGATGTGCGCGATGTCGTTACCTACGATCGTGTTTAGAAATAATGCGCCATAATTCAGTAATTGATTGTTTTGACTGAATGTTTTTTCATAATGCTCCTCGAATATAGGGTATTTGTTCAATGTGTCGATGACGACTTGCGCGGTGTCGCTGTTGGATGCGGTGTTGATGATGTAGGACAGCAGTGAATTAAAGGCGATGAATAAAGCGGGTTTTACGTTGGCATAGTCCATCCGTGCAAAGCTCGATATATAGTCGAGAATGTAAGGAGAC
>JBCDEX010000161.1:0-3944 GCA_039178995.1 Pseudomonadota bacterium
ATGCGGGTAATTTGGACATCATGACATCGGCCGCGCTGGGAACCGCTGAGCGCATTGCTCAACTTAAATACACCCGCTAAAACGTGTCGATAATCGATTCAGTTCAATTGTTTTTTTGACCCTTAACCACAGACCAGCATGAGTGACATTATGACCAGTGCAAATGAGAATAAAATCTACATACAAGACGTGAGTTTGCGTGACGGCATGCATGCAATCCGCCACCAATATTCAATTAAAGACGTGCAAGCAATTGCTCGTGCTTTGGATGAGGCAAAAGTGGACGCAATTGAAGTCGCGCATGGTGACGGCCTCTCAGGTTCAAGTTTCAATTATGGCTTTGGCGCACACACAGACAAAGAATGGATTGCTGCGGTTGCAGATGTGTTAGATCATTCCAAATTAACCACTTTGATTCTTCCAGGCATTGCCATTAAAGAGGATTTAAAATGGGCTTGGGATGTCGGTGTTCGATCTGTACGTGTTGCAACGCATTGCACCGAAGGCGATGTGTCGCGCCAACACATCGAATACGCTCGTGAGTTGGGCATGGACACCATTGGCTTTTTAATGATGTCCCACATGGTAGAACCCGAAGCATTAGCCGAACAGGCGAAACTGATGGAATCTTATGGTGCACAATGCGTGTACGTCGTCGACAGCGGGGGTGCACTGAACATGCGTGATGTTGCGGCTCGATTCCAAGCATTTGATCAGGTCTTGGAACCCACCACTGAGCGGGGAATTCATGCGCATCACAATTTATCATTGGGTGTTGCGAATTCGATCGTCGCCGTTGAAAACGGTGCTAATCGCGTTGATGCCTCGCTGTCTGGCATGGGTGCAGGTGCGGGCAATGCGCCATTGGAAGTCTTCATTGCTGCAGCGGACCGGATGGGCTGGGATCATGGGACCGATTTGTATAAATTGATGGATGCTGCAGATGACTTAGTCAGACCTCTGCAAGATCGTCCAGTCCGAGTCGATCGTGAAACCTTATCACTCGGCTACGCTGGCGTGTACTCCAGTTTCTTGCGTCACGCTGAAAGTGCAGCGCAACGTTATCATTTGGAAACACGCGACATCTTAGTCGAATTAGGTCGGCGTAATATGGTGGGCGGCCAAGAAGACATGATCGTTGACGTGGCGTTGGATATGCTTAAGGCCAACAAAGCGGGCATCAGTATCGAAGAGTATGCCGCATCAATCGACAAACGTGATCACAGCTAATCGGTGAATCAGACCATTGTTATCGAAAGCCAAGGTAAGCACTTGGCTTTTTTATGCCTTATGATCGCCCTAACAATGCCGTTTCCTAAGTTCGCAAATCAACCGCTAACACCATACATTGTCGTTGCAACCGTGAACGAGAATCGTTATTATTCGTACGTCGAATTAAATAATCTCTGGGCACAGCATGTCAACACGCAACACCATCCTTGTTTCATTATTAATTTTAGCCATTTCAGCGCCTGTTCTGTATCAGCTGGGCTCGCCTGAATCCATTGAACGTCGAGGCATCACCCCGAAAGCGGTGGTGGAAAACCACGTTCGCATGGCGCATGCTCTGTATTCGGCCTCACTCACCAAAGCCGAACATTTGCTCTCATCCGTCGAGACATTGATTGCAACTCCCTCTCAAGACACCTTAAACCAAGCTCGTAAGGCGTATCGCGCTCTGCGCATCCCATACCAACAAAGTGAAATCATGCGCTGGGACAGCGACTTTACCGCGGGGCGTTCAGTCAATCGAGCAAACAGCATCACCAGCGTGGATGAATGGGAAGGCCAAGTCAACGCATGGCCATTGGATGAAGGGCTGATTGATTACGTCGCAGGTGAAAAATCCAGTGCCGACCTCAATGTCATCGCGTCGGATCGCCCTCTTACGACTGAGAACATCATCGCTTTGAATGGGATCAATAACAACGAAGCGAATGTGGCCACAGGCATTCATGCGATTGAGTTCTTGCTTTGGGGACAAGACTTAAACGAGACTCGAGCCGGCGCTGGCTCACGTCCATTCACAGACTATGACATCAACAATTGCAGCAATCAGCATTGCGATCGACGCGCTCAATACTTACTCGCGGTCACTCAATTGTTAGTCAGCGATTTAACGCGCATGGTTTCTGAGTGGGATCAAACCGCCATGCAAACCAGCGGAACCCTCGCGCACAATGTATTAAACCACCCGCATGGTGTGGATTACATTGTCGGAGCCATGCGATCCATGGCGACCGATGAACTCGCCTCAGCACGCATGGCTTCGGCCTTGATGAACAATGACACAGAAGAAGAGCATGACTGCTTTAGTGATTTATCCCATTTGGCCAATTACTACAACTTTATCGGCGTGAAAAATGCATTCTATGGTGACTATGGTGACGTCACCGGCGTCGGTGTCGCCGATTTACTCAAACAGCAAGACAGCGCAGTATTTGAAGCAATAGATGAAGCACTATCTTTGATCGAGAGCGACATGAGTCAATTGTTACTCGCTGGTGAGCGCAGCAACCCTGTGCGCTTTGATCAAGTCATCGGTCAAGACAAAACCGGGCCTGAACGGATCGTTGCAGAACGTGCGGTCACTCGATTAATCAATTTAAGCCAGCACTTTGATCGATTGCATGAGGCATTATCATTAAGCGATTTAGCACTTGGCGGCGACGGCGATTGATCCCCTACAACCGTCTCGTTAATTCAATGTTAGCCGTCGTCATGACCCGATGCATATCACTTTGGGTTTACAGCGCCATCGCACTCATTGGCGCCTTAATGACAAGCTGCTCTGGTAAGTCGCCCGACCCAAACCAACATTTATCTGCGGGCAGTGCAACAATCCGAGCAACCCATGCCAGTGCGTTTTCGAAACATTCCGCCAACATGAGCGGAGCGGAGCGTATTCTCCGCTTTAATCTTGGCAATGATTTTTTTGAGCGCGCATGGGTATCACAGCGTGCCAGCACCCAATCTCGCGACGGTTTAGGTCCGTTATTCAATAACAATGCGTGTCAAAACTGCCATATTAAAGACGGTAGAGGTCATGCGCCCCAAGTAAGCCAAACCGATAACGGACATGACTTTTCATCGACATTAATTCGCACCATTCGTCGCGACATCACGCCCGATCAACGACAACAGATGCTTAATGGCACCCTTGCTCATGTCGAGCTGAACAGCACCGGTGCACAAATACAACATCGCGCCAACATCGGCACCTCTCCGGAAGCGAGGTTGCGCGTTAGCTACAAAACACACACGGTCACATTAGGCGACGGAACCTCTGTAGAGTTAAGACAACCTTTATGGCATGTCATCGCTCACCCCAATCAAAAACCACTCGAACAACATGCCGTACTCTCGGTTCGAGTCGCTCAACCGATGATTGGATTGGGCATGCTCGAAGCCGTCAATGCCGAAGACATATTACGACATGAAGATGTCACTGATGAGAATAAAGACGGAATATCAGGTAAAGCGAACCAAGTGTGGAACTCAGAAACCAATCGCGTTGAACTCGGACGTTTTGGTTGGAAAGCTGGACAATCCACGCTCCGTCAACAGAATGCGGCTGCGTTCGTGAATGACATGGGGCTCACCTCTGCACTTCAACCCAATGACAACTGCCAAGATCACCAACTTGATTGCATAAACCGCCCAAATGGAAATGGAGATCAAAATGATGATTACCCATTTGAAGTCTCCAATAATATTTTCAATGACATTGAATTCTACTCACGAAATTTAGCGGTACCTGAACGACGTAATGCATACTCTCGCGACGTACTCAAAGGTAAAGCATTATTTAAGAAAATTGGCTGTGACGGATGTCATATTGAGAGCTTTAAAACCTCACAACATAATATCCATCTTGAGCAATCTGAGCAGGTCATTTACCCCTATACGGATTTACTAGTACACGATATGGGAGATGCATTGGC
>JBCDEX010000162.1:0-3910 GCA_039178995.1 Pseudomonadota bacterium
ACGTTTACATGCGGTTTTGATCGTTCGAATTTTTCCTTAGCCATGACCCTGCCTCCTAAGACAGCAACATAATTCACATTTAACAAAAAGCCACATATCTTAAACAATATGCAGCCATCTAACAAACTCTTTACAACACTCTCACTACAACAAAAATGGAGCTCATAACCGGATTTGAACCGGTGACCTCTTCCTTACCAAGGAAGTGCTCTACCGACTGAGCTATATGAGCTCAATATTGGAGCGGGCAGCGGGAATCGAACCCGCATCATCAGCTTGGAAG
Source organism: Pseudomonadota bacterium (assembly GCA_039178995.1). Taxonomy (GTDB): domain Bacteria; phylum Pseudomonadota; class Gammaproteobacteria; order Pseudomonadales; family JBCDEX01; genus JBCDEX01. The sequence continues at coordinate 284 of JBCDEX010000162.1, forward strand.
GCTGAGGTTCTACCATTGTACCATGCCCGCAAACCCACTCTTCAAACCAAACCCTTCAAAGCACAATGCAATTCAACGCATAGAACTTTATATTAATTTAGCAGGCTTTCACCCTGCCTAATTTACCGTCGAAACACTCATCATCAAAACAACAAGCAACAACAGCAGACAAAATGGTGGAGGGGGACGGATTCGAACCATCGAAGCTTTCGCGTCAGATTTACAGTCTGATCCCTTTGGCCGCTCGGGAACCCCTCCAACAACAAGGACAAACATCCTTCACAAAACAGCCTAAATCCACCATTTAGCGAACGTTAAACTATCTTTCGCAGTAACCAAATGGAGCTGGCAAGAGGAGTCGAACCCCCGACCTGCTGATTACAAATCAGCTGCTCTACCAACTGAGCTATGCCATCACACTTACTTTGCTACTATCACGAAGGAGCGCTATTCTAGTCGAAGGAATCCAGTTTAGCAACGTCAAACTGATCAATTTTATAAAAAAACTTAAAAAAAGAACACCAAACCAGGCAGATCGCAACTTGATGATAATATAGTAATGATCAGACAGCAACACAACACTCTAGACTACATGAACGACTCAGGTACAATCAACACATTCTCCATCAACCGAATTGACGATCTATGAACAATAACGACAAAACTCATTTTGGCTACAAACAAGTCAACGCCGAAGACAAAGCCAGCTTGGTCGCAGGCGTTTTTCATTCTGTTGCTGACAAATATGACGTTATGAATGACTTGATGTCGCTTGGCATTCATCGGGTGTGGAAAAAACTTACAGTTGAGCACGCCGCCATTCGCCCAGGAAACAAAGTCTTAGATATCGCCGGCGGCACAGGCGATCTGGCTTGGAAATTCAGTCGCTTAGTCGGACCCACAGGGCGCGTTTACCTAGCAGACATTAACAGCTCGATGCTCAACGCAGGGCGTGAACGTCTACTCAACAGGGGCAACTGCGAGAACATTCAATTCGTACAAGCCGACGCACAAAAACTTCCGTTTAAAGAGAACTCTTTGGATCGCATCACCATCTCGTTCGGCCTGCGCAATGTAACCGACAAGGACCTTGCCTTACGATCCATGTACAACGCACTGAAACCTGGCGGACGACTGCTCGTACTCGAATTTTCCAAACCGAACAACTCACTACTGAGCAAGGTGTATGACACCTACTCATTCTCCGTCATACCCAAAGTAGGCCAACTTGTTACCGGGGACGCAGACAGCTACCAATATCTATCCGAGTCAATACGCATGCACCCCGACCAAGACACATTGCAAGACATGTTTAAACAGGCAGGGTTTGAGCAAACCAAGTACCACAACATGAGCGGCGGCATCGTAGCACTGCACTCTGGATTAAAAACATAACCATGACCCAAACCCTCATCACACAGACACTGTCATCACTACTCAATCGCTACTCTCAACGAACCGAGCAACAGCGCAATGCCCTCAGCCAACTTGATGGTCAGCTATTTTTACTCCACTGCACGCATCCGAACATCACCTGCTACCTTAACGTACACAACGCCCAGATCGAACTGCACACACACAAACCATCCCAAGCCGACCACATAACGAGCACACTCGAAGGGCGCGCCTCAAAATTATTGGCACTACTGCAATCAGACGAACCCTCATCAATGCTCAGCCAGGATGATCTACAGCTCAGAGGCGACGCCAATGCGTTCAACCTCTTACTCAGTACATTAACCCCTAACGACATCGACTACGAAGCACCGCTGGCGCGCATCATTGGCGACGTGCCCGCACACGGCATCGGCAAACTGATCCGAGGCCTTAGAAAACAGTTAAACCAACACACTCAAGCGCTAACAAAACACGCCCTCACCCCGAACAATGGTGCACTCGTCAACCCTCAAGAACTCGAACAATTTACGCTCGACGTGCGCGCCACACAACAGGAAACCGAACGACTGCACGCCAAGCTGAACGCATACAAACACACCCTCTCACCCACAGAATAATCACATTCCATGCTAATACTCAGAGCCTTTCGCATCATTTACACTGTCTTCAAGTACGGAATCGACGGCGAAATTCCAAAGCACGCCGTGCCATGGTATTTGCAACCCTTGTATTATCTCCTACCTGGAAGACGCCTATTCAGTAGTGACACGCGCGGACAGCGAATCAAAAACGCCCTCGAAGAACTGGGACCGGTCTTCATCAAACTCGGCCAACTACTGTCAACACGCCCCGACCTCATTCCGTTAGACATCTGCAATGAAATCCGCGCACTGCAAGACAACACCGCGTCATTCAGCCACGACAAAGTACACGCCATCTTACGCAAGGAGTTTAATAAAACAGCGTCTGAATTATTTTCAGAGTTTTCAGACACCCCGCTAGCCAGCGCCTCCATTGCACAAGTACACCGCGCCACACTACACAACGGCGAACGCGTCGTGATCAAGCTGGTGCGCCCCAACATTGAGCGCACCATCCACCAAGATATCAAAGGCATGTCCTTAATTGCCAAACTGGTTACCGCCCTGCATCCAGACGGAAAACGCCTGCAACTTAACCCGCTGATCAACGACTACAAACACATTCTTCTCGATGAGCTGGATCTCTTAAAAGAGGCCGCAAATACAAACTTCCTGCGCGATCAATTCATCGGATCCAATGATTTTTACGTCCCTCAAGTGCACTGGGATTATTGCACTCACAATGCTCTGTGTGTCGAATACATTTCCGCTGTGCCGATGGGCGACATCGACACACTCAAAGCACTCAACGTCGACCTAAAAACACTCTCTGAAAAAGCGGTCAATATCTTCTTCACTCAATTACTGGACAACAACTTTTTCCACGCCGACATGCATCCAGGAAACATATTTGTCGACGCAAGCAACCCGAATAACCCCAAATTCATCGGCATCGATTGCGCCATTATGGGCAGCTTGGAACAACGTGAAACACTCATCATGGCACAACTGTTAAGCCATATCTTTAAGCGCGAGTATTCACAGGCAGCCGACATATTCATTCGCAACAAGTGGGTTGCAGACGACACCAACATCAATGAGCTGGCCAGCGCAATCCGAACCTGCAATGAACCTGTATTTGCCATGCCTATGGAAGACATTTCATTTTCACAACAATTGATGACGCTCTTTGCAACAGGGCGCCGTTTCGATATGCGCGTTCAGCCATCGTTCTTTTTACTGCAAAAAACACTGTTCAACATTGAAGGGCTAGGTAAGCAACTGTATCCGCAACTGGACTTATGGGAGACAGCAAAACCCTTCATTGACCGCTGGGTCAAACAGCATTTTTCTCCGCTAAACACCATCAAACGCAACGCACACAACATACCCATGCTACTCGACGCCTTACCCACCCTAATCGAGTCTTCGCAAATCAAACAACCCACACCAGCAAAAGCACCGCTCAACGATCGCAAGCCAATCGCACTCATACTGACCACAGCAATCGTAGGTACTGCCATTATGCAGCCCAATGCATTAAGCCAAATACCCAACTTAGCATGGCTCGCAAGTGGCGCCTTGATCAGCGCGCTGTGGTTTAACACATCCTCATAGCAATGCAAAAGTATATTTATAAAGCTACATA
>JBCDEX010000163.1:0-3906 GCA_039178995.1 Pseudomonadota bacterium
GTTGTTGCAACCCGTAAAAGGCGTGGCTCAAACACGCGTTGATCAGACCTTGATTAAAGGGCCTGCGTTAATTAATTTTTGGGCAACTTGGTGCCCATCGTGTTATGAAGAGCATGCGGATTTGATGCGGTTGACTCAACAAGGCGTCACCATTTATGGGGTCAATTACCGAGACGACCGAGCGGAAGCGATTCAGTTTTTGTCGCGGTTAGGCAATCCGTTCAAAGCAAACTTTTTTGATGAGAAAGCGGACATTGGTTTTGAGTTTGGGGTCACCGGTGCGCCTGAAACGTTTTTTGTCGATTCACAAGGCCTTGTTCAGTATCGCCATGTGGGGGTGATTTCCAGTAAGAATTGGAATGAGAGTTTACGCGCTGTGTACGAAGGAATGAAATGATGAAACGTGTGTTGCTGAGTTTACTGATGCTAGTGGCGGCGTGTATCAATGTGCACGCTGAGAATGCCTCTCAGCATCACCTGTATGCGTTTGAAACAGCAGCCCAAGAAGAGGCCTTTAATGAATTGATTTTGGAATTGCGTTGCCCCAAGTGCCAAAATCAGAATTTAATGGATTCGGACGCCGAGATTTCACAAGACATGAAACGTCGAATTCATGGCATGTTATTAAAAGGGCAGTCTCAAGAAGAGATTGTAGAGACATTGCGTGCACGTTATGGCGATTTTATTACCTACCAGCCACCGTTTAATTTACAAACCGCTTTTCTGTGGTTGTTCCCAGCTGGATTGCTTGCGTTGTTGCTGTTTGTGTTGTTGCGCAAACTCACTCGTTCAAACGCACAAGGGCGTTCATCGCAAGCAGTGAGTGAAGAGCAGCCCGAGCACGATAAGCAGTTCGCGAATTGGCTTGCTCAGCAGCAACACGACACGAAGACAGAACAGGAGCGTGATCATGATTGATGTATTGCTTCCCATGGCGTCGTTTGCAGCCGTGTCTCTGTGTGTCTGGGCATTATTAAGCAAAGGCTCGTTGCGTGCCATACGTGCGTTGAATGGGTCGCAGGCAACGCAAGCAGCGTCAGAAGAGAACAACGCGGCACTGCGACTGTATCAAGAACGCTTAGCCGATTTGGATGAGCAGCGCGCCAATCAACTGATTGATCAAGCGCAATACGACGCACTTAAAAATGATTTGGAAGTGGACGTCATGTCGATCTCTGACGCGACCCAAAAAGCGCAACCGAACGTCACGTCATCGTATGCATTGATTCGTTACTTACCGTTGTTCATGCTCCCTCTGATTGGGGTGTTGCTGATGGTGTTTTTGTCCAATTCAGAGGTCAAAAAGGCAACCGAGTGGGCAGAACTCAAAGCCACTTGGGCGCCGGACGTTGAACGTTATTTCACTGAGAAAAAAGACATTCCTGAATCAAAGGACAACTTGTCGGCGCAGCAATTTCTGTTGCTGACACAGGATTACTTGCAGCGACATCCAAACGATCATGCCGCATGGTACGAGGCTGGCTTGCTTCATTTACGTCATGGTTCACCAGCGCAGGCTTTGTCGTTGTTTAATAATGCCCGTGCGCACGAAGCGAACAATCCAACCTACAACGTAGCGTACGCACAAGCCTTGATTGCAAGTGGCTCCAAATCCGAAATTGCTCAAGCGTTGACGTTGTTGCAAACCTTACTGCAGCAGCTGCCCAATCACGAAATGGTGTGGATGACGTTTGCCTTAGCGCATCAAAAGAATCAAGATTACCCAGCGTCTATTGCCGCATGGGAAAAGCTGCGCGCACTTCGAGTCGCAAACAACGGGTCGGTGGAATTGGTTGATCGTTATTTGGCAGCGGCTAAAGCAGAGCAAAAGAGTGATCGTAAACACAGCGCGGACGTTAAGACTGCCGCTCATGGCGTATCAGATACACCGTCTGATAAAACAAAAACATCGACCTTGTTGAACGTGACCGTGCGCAGCGCTGACACCGTTCGCGATTCATTACGCAATGGCGTGTTGTTTGTCATTGTGAAACACAAAGATCGACCCATGCCGATTGCGGTGCGAAAAGTGACGTCTGCATCGTGGCCGACCACAATTGAATTCAGTGACGCAGACAGTTTGATGCCAACATCGCCGTTGTCTCAGGCGATGGCAGACAGTGCAGCTGAGCTTGAGGTATTGGCACGTTACTCGTTTGAGGGTGTGGCGAAAGCCAGTGCAGGGGATTATTTCTCGAATTCGGCAGCTGTTAAGAAGAGTGCCAATCAGAAACTGCTCATTGATCAACAAGTTCAATGAGCAGACGTGGCTGATAAACAGCGGGGCGGTTACGCGTCTTTTGCGTTAGACGCGCTTAAAAAGGCCGGCTTTTCACCGCCGCCATCGACTCTCAATGTGGCGCCTGTCACATAGCTTGATAAATCCGATGCCAACGTCATGCACACATTGCCGATGTCTGTCGGAGAGGCCATTCGCTCTAATGGGACGGTTTTCTCAACGGCTTTGATGCCGTCTTCATCACCGTAATGCAAATGCGATTGCTCTGTTTTGATCAAGCCGGCAGCGATGGCGTTCATGCGCACCTTTGGCGCCCATTCGATTGCGAGTGACTGGGTTAGATTGACCAAACCTGCTTTTGCAGCGCCATACGCTGCGGTGCCCGGTGATGGGCGTAACGCGCTGACGCTGGCAATGTTGATGATGCTGCCACCAGTTTCTTGGTCTTGCATAATGCGATTGGCCGCTTGCGCAATGTTCAATGGCGCGAGTAAATTCAATGCAATAATTTTTTCTGAGAAGCGTGGTGATGCGGTTGCGGCATCGGCGAACGGTGCGCCGCCTGCGTTATTGACCACGACGTCCAATCGTTTGTATGTTTCTGAAATTGTCTCAAACAAACGGGCAATGTCTTCTAAATCCAATACGTTGCACGACACAAAATGTGCGGTGTTTCCGTCGATAGATGGCACGTCGTCTGGGGTGCTGCGTCCACAAATAACAACCGTTGCGTGCGCGCTTAAAAAACATTCGGTAATGCCTTTCCCAACGCCTTTTGCACCGCCGGTGATGAGTACCACTTTGTCTTTGAAATTCATGATGTGAGGGATCCTTTGTCGTGTGGGAGAGCAGTACTTACGCCTAAACTCGCTGAATTTTGTTGGCTGATATCATACCGAAAATGAGCGTGCCTGAACATGACAAAGCCCTTAGCTAGTGAACCTTACGATCAATGCAAGACGGAGTTTATCAGCGTTTGGGTATACGTCTGCTGAGGCGAATTAAAGACCTCGGAGACCGTGCCTTGTTCAACGCACTGGCCATTTTGCAGCACAATCACGTCATCGCAAATGTGACGAATCAAGTTCAAATCGTGGCTGATGAACACGTAGCTGAGTTTGTATTTCGCCTGCAACGTTTCGAGTAAATTAATGATTTGCGCTTGGATGGGTTTGTCCAATGCCGAGGTCGGCTCATCTAAGATAAGGACTTTAGGGTTTAATATTAAGGCACGCGCAATCGCCAAGCGTTGGCGTTGGCCACCTGAAAATTCATGTGGGTAACGCGCCAGCATGTCACTCTCCAAACCCACTTCGTGCATGATGCACTCAGCCTGTTCCTGTTCTTCACGCTCCGATAAGGAACGATGTATGCGCAGCCCCTCACACACAATTTGTCGTGCGCTCATACGAGGACTTAAGCTGGAAAACGGATCTTGAAACACAATCTGTATGTGCTGACGAATGGGTTGCCAGTCTTTGGCAGACAGAGTGTTGATTTGGATGCCGTCCAACACGACGCTTCCTTTGGATTTCAGTAAACCAATCAAGCCCAATGCGGTTGAGCTCTTACCCGAACCACTTTCACCGACCAACCCAATGGTTTGACCTTGTTGCAAGTTGAAGCTGATGTTGTTGACCAAATTCAAGGTGCTGGGCTGTTTAAAC
>JBCDEX010000164.1:0-3905 GCA_039178995.1 Pseudomonadota bacterium
GCGCTCTCCCAGCTGAGCTAAGGCCCCATATCGAAGACGATCCAAAGACATGGATCAACATAGATGAGAAGGCGCATTCTACGTCCACGCGCCCAATTATTCAAGCACTAATGAGTAACGCTGAACGACCGAGCGCCTTACACATCTTATTCGCTGGGCAGCACGCGGTAGGCTTTCTCGACTTTTTTAAGCTGCTTTTTAGAGAGTCCGCCCAACACCTCAATGGCTTGGCGAATGCGAGCGCGACTCATGTCCGAACCTAGTATTTCCATTGAGTCCAACACAGAAATCGAATTCGACTTGCCGGTGATGGCAATGAACAACGGCGCCAATAGGGCTTTCAACTTAACGTCTAACTGCTCTGCTAAGAATTGGCACGCCTCTAACAAACTGGCTTTATTCCATTCACGCAAGGCGTCGAATCGCCACAAGGTGAACTGCAATTGCTTAACCAAGTCATCGGATTGGGCAAAGTCGTCTGCGCTGATGTCGGGCGCACCCGACAATAAAAAGCCTGCCAATGGCACAACGTCGCTGAACGTGTTCACGCGGCTTTGTACATGAGGAATGGCCGCACCAAGATAGTCGCGATTCAGCCCCCACTCGCAAAACGCTTGGATGAATTGTTGCGCATCCAAATTCTCTCTCAGCCAGACACCGTTCAGCCACTCGAGTTTCTCGACGTCAAACACAGGCCCGCCAAGAGACACCCTTGAAATATCAAACGCTGCAATCATCTCATCCAATGAAAATTTTTCGCGCTCATCTGGCATCGACCAACCCATACGACCTAAATAATTCACCAAGGCCTCTGGCATGAAGCCCATGCGTTGGTAATAACCAATGCTGGTTGGGTTCTTACGCTTACTGAGCTTGCTCTTATCTGGGTTGCGCAATAACGGCATGTGACAGAATGTCGGCGGAGTCCAGTCAAGGTACTGATACAGCAAGATGTGCTTTGGCGTGGAGCTGATCCACTCTTCGCCACGAATCACATGACTGATTTCCATTAAATGATCGTCGACCACACTGGCAAGATGATACGTAGGCATGCCATCCGACTTCAATAAGATTTGGCAATCCACCTGAGACCACTCCACTTCGATCTCACCACGCAATTCGTCTTGGATCACACACACGCCCTCATCGGGAACGTGCATACGAATAACATACGGTTCGTTTGCATCGAGTCGCCGCTTAACCTCATCGTCTGGCAAAGCCAAGTCGCCTTTAATGCCGGGGTTCAATCCTTTAGCTTTGCGCGCTTCTCGAATCGCTTCCAATTCATCGGGTGTGCGGAAACAGTAAAACGCATGATTGTCCGCTAACAGCTGATCAATGTACGTCGAGTAAATCGCTTTGCGTTCACTTTGACGGTACGGCCCAAATTGCCCACCCACGTCAGGACCTTCAGACCACGTTAAGCCACTCCAACGCAACGCATTTAAAATCGCATCTTCCGACGCTTGGGTACTGCGCGCTTGATCAGTGTCTTCAATGCGTAAAATAAACTCACCGCCATGCTGCTGCGTAAAACAGTAATTAAACAAAGCAATGTAGGCTGTGCCGACATGAGGATCGCCAGTGGGAGATGGGGCTATGCGCGTTCGAACGGAAGTCATACGGTGTCAACCTGTGAGTCTGATGAAGTGAATGCAGTGATTGCCTGTTAACTGGTCATGTTCGTATTCAACAACAGCGCAACCGCGTGAAATTATAGCCTTCACGCACATGAAATTTAATCACTAAATGGGTTTATTTCAATCACCCAGAATACGACTCATGCAAGAATCAACGCCCACTTTTTCATGGCTCATCGCTGCCAAAGTCTGATAATATGCTCCGCATGACTCAATCATCCGCCTTTCCAGCTCATCGCTTCAGTGTCGCACCCATGCTCGACGTGACCGATCGGCACGCGCGTTATTTCTATCGCGCGTTGAGCAAACACAGCTTGCTGTATACGGAAATGATCACCACTGGTGCAATCCTAAATGGCAACGACCCAGAACGTTTTTTGGCATTTAATGACACAGAGCACCCAGTCGCACTGCAATTAGGTGGCAGTGACCCCAACGACTTGAGTCAGTGTACACGCATAGCAAACAACTACGGTTACGACGAAGTGAATTTAAACATTGGCTGCCCCAGCCCGCGCGTACAATCGGGCAGCTTTGGTGCGTGCTTGATGGCCGAGCCTGAACTGGTGCGTGATTGCATACAGGCGATGCGTGACAACAGCGATGTACCGGTCACCGTCAAATGCCGCCTTGGCATTGACGATCAGGAAGACTTTGAGTCGTTGCTGAACTTCATCGACACCGTTGCTCTGAGTGGCTGCACTCACTTCATCATCCACGCACGCAATGCGTGGTTACAGGGTCTCAGCCCCAAGGAAAACCGCGACATTCCACCGCTACGTTACGAATGGGTGTATCGCGCCAAAGCCCTGCGACCAGAGCTCACCATCGTCATCAACGGTGGCATCAACACCATCGACATGTGCTTAGAGCATCTGGAACACGTTGACGGCGTGATGCTTGGGCGCGCAATTCAACGCAACCCAATGCTTTTAACTCAGGTTGACCATCGACTGTTTGGCACGCCTCAGAGCGCCACCACACCGCATGAACACATTATGTCCATGATTCCATATATCGACCAAGAACTGTCGCGCGGTACCCGCTTACAGCACATCAGTCGTCATTTAGTCACTGCGTTTCAAGGCGTACCAGGCGCCAAGCAATTCCGCCGACACATCAGTGAACATGCGCATTTAGAAAGCGCCGGAAGCCAAGTCGTACTCGACGCCTTAGACCAGCTCACACCCGCTGCGTGCCGATGAATGCAAAACACACCAACCAGTGTGTAAATTTTGCGCGACTTAGCCTGAAAAACCAGCATAAATGGTCTACAATGTGCACATAATTTTAATAGCGTGAGAATTATACTATGTCAGATGAAAACAAACGTCGCTTTGTGCGCATGGAGCTTGAAAACATTCCAACAACGATCACACGTCAAGATGGCTCGACTTTTGATGCGTTATGCAAAAATTTGAGCGGTCTGGGAATGCTGATTGAAACCAATGAGTCACTTGAACTCAACGAAGAAATCAGTGCTCACATCAAAACTGAACGCAATGAACTACAAGTCACTGCCAGCGTCACACGCGAAGTCACCAACGACGATGCCAACTCATATGGTTTGACCATTATCACGTTCAACTAGGCCTGTTAGCCCTTTGTGCCTCACAACGAAGCACACATAAAAAAAGCCGCTAAACAGCGGCTTTTTTTATGTGTGTCTAACACGCCTAGACCACCGATCAGAAGTCGTCATCGTCTGTTTCAAGCGCTTTACCGTGTGTATTCACATCCACTTGATTCATGTAAATGTCACGAATGAAATCATACCGTTCACCAATCACCATTTTTTCTGCCTCAAGCAACCCTGCGCGTGAATTCACAGCGCCCAATACAGACGCTTTATCTCGAACCGATGTTGGATCAATAAGGCGCGATGGACTGGTCATGTAGTCAGGGCCTTTACCGAGTAAACCGCGAGTTGTCGTTGATCCCATCAATGGCAACACAATGTACGACCCTTTCTTAACACCCCACACACCCAGTGTCTGCGAAAAGTCTTCTTTGCTCGACTCCAATCCCAGCTTCGACGCAACATCAAACAGCCCGCCCATACCCAGCGTCGAGTTGACCAACAAACGAGACACCGATACGCCTGCGTTTTTAACCTTGCCTTGAAGCACACTGTTCACACTGGTGGTCACTTCAGAGCCATTGCTAAAGACGTTACTTACGCCAGTATTAAGCACACTGGGCATCACTTTATTGTACGCTTGCGCAACGGGTTTGGTGGTGTACTTATCTACCGAATCGTTGAAC
>JBCDEX010000165.1:0-3883 GCA_039178995.1 Pseudomonadota bacterium
CTTCTGGCAGTCCCCCCACATTATGGTGCGACATAATCACGTGCGCTTTACCGTTCTTGGATGCAGCCGACTCAATCACGTCTGGATAAATGGTGCCTTGTGCCAACCAGCGCGCATTGTTTAATTTGCTTGACTCTTCATCAAAAATGTCAATGAACGTGTTACCAATGATTTTCCGCTTTTTCTCAGGATCTGAGACACCTGCCAAACGACCTAGAAACGTATCCTGCGCATTCACACGAATGACTTTAATGCCTTTTTCTTTGGCGAACATCTCCATCACTTGATCGCCTTCATTCAAACGCAACAAGCCATTATCCACAAACACACAGGTTAATTGGTCGCCAATGGCGCGATGCAATAACGCCGCCACTACCGATGAATCGACTCCGCCTGACAAGCCAAGAATGACCTCATCGTCACCCACCATTTGTTTTACCGTGGCAATCGCGTCTTCAATAATTTTGTCGGCGGTCCACAATCCGTCGCACTGACAAATATCCAAAACAAATCGCTCAAGCATTGTTTGCCCTTGCGCGGTGTGCGTCACCTCTGGATGAAATTGCAATGCAAAAAATGGCTTGCTTGTATGATACATGCCCGCAATCGGAGCGCTCTCAGTTTGAGCCATGAGTACAAATTCGCTTGGCAATTCAACGACTTTGTCACCGTGACTCATCCACACATCCAGCTCCGCTGTGTCGTCGTAATCCGACAAACCCGACAGCAACTGTCCTTGTCCTTGAACCGATACTCTTGCGTAACCAAATTCATGTTTAGCAGACGCTTCAACAACGCCGCCAAATTGAACCGCCATGGTCTGCATGCCATAGCAAATACCCAATACAGGCACCCCCAATTCAAACACCAACTCAGGTGCTCGCGGAGAGCCCGCTTCGGTGACCGTTTCAGGGCCACCTGATAAAATGATGCCATTGGGCGCAAATTCACGAATCGACGCATCGTCCAACTCGTACGTCATGATTTCACAGTACACACCCGCTTCACGCACGCGACGCGCAATCAGTTGCGTGTATTGAGACCCAAAATCTAAAATTAAAATACGCTGTGCGTGAATGTCTTGTGAGTGCATACTGTGCTCTGCTGTGTTGAAAATGATTAAGGTGTGATCATCACACGGGGCATTTGCTCTCTCTGAGGAAATTAAAAAAACGAGGCGGACGACCTCGTTTTTTAATGTGCTCCGCGTTACGACATCACTATCGTACTTTGTAGTTTGGTGCTTCTTTGGTAATGGTCACATCGTGTACATGACTTTCAGACATACCCGCGCTAGTGACTCGATTAAACGATGGTTTGGTGCGCATGGTGTCGATGTCCACACTGCCCGTGTATCCCATTGCCGATCGTAGGCCGCCCATCAATTGATGAATGATCGCGCTCAACGCACCTTTATAAGGCACGCGTCCTTCAATGCCTTCAGGCACTAATTTTTCAGCGCCTGCGCTGGCGTCTTGGAAATAACGATCGCTTGAGCCTTGTGAACGCGACATCGCACCCAACGAGCCCATGCCACGGTACGATTTATAGCTTCGCCCTTGGTACAATTCCACTTCACCCGGCGCTTCTTCGGTACCTGCAAACATACTGCCCATCATGATCGAATGCGCGCCCGCGACCAATGCTTTGGCCACATCGCCTGAGTAACGAATTCCGCCGTCAGCAATCACAGGAACGCCTGAACCTTCCAATGCTTGAGCGACGTTGGCAACGGCACTGATTTGCGGCACACCAACTCCAGTAACGATTCGCGTTGTACAGATCGAGCCTGGGCCAATTCCGACTTTCACGCCATCTGCGCCTGCGTCTTTCAATGCCAATGCCGCGTCAGCTGTGGCGATGTTACCGCCAATCACTTGCAACTCTGGGTACGCTTGTTTTACCTGCTTAACACGATCAATAACGTTTTTCGAATGCCCATGCGCGGTGTCGACAATCAACACGTCCACACCTGCTTTCACTAACGCCTCAACGCGCTCATCGGTGTCTGCACTGGTGCCAACCGCTGCACCAACGCGCAAGCGGCCGTCTTGATCTTTGCATGCATTGGGAAAGGTTTGAGTGTTGTGAATGTCACGCACCGTGATCATGCCTTTTAAATTAAATGCATCGTCCACCACCAACACTTTTTCAATGCGATGCTCGTGCAATAACGCTTTCACATAATCAGGATCAGCACTTTCTTTCACGGTCACCAACTTATCTTTGGTGGTCATAATGCTGCTGATCGGGTCGTCTAAATTCACTTGATAACGCACGTCACGATTGGTCACAATCCCGACTAAATCGCCGTTATCTAATACTGGAACACCTGAGATTTTATACTTTTGTTTAATGTCCAGCAACTCGCGGATAGCTGCACTGGATTCAATCGTAATAGGATCAGTGACCACACCACTCTCGTGTTTTTTCACCGCGCGCACTTCCGATGATTGTTGATCAATACTCATGCTCTTATGAATTATACCGATGCCGCCTTCTTGCGCCATGGCGATGGCCAGCCTGGATTCGGTTACGGTGTCCATTGCCGCCGATACGAGAGGAATATTCAAGCGAATATTGCGGGTCAGTTGAGTACCCAAGTTGACGTCTTTTGCGACCACTTCAGAGTAGCCAGGAGCTAAAAGCACATCGTCAAATGTGAGTGCTTCTTCAAGTATTCTGAGCATAGGATGGATGCCTTACTTATGATTAAGAAGACACGGTATTATAAGTAGTTAATGGTACTAGGTAAACCGTTTTTATCGTTATTCAACCAGTTGAAATTGGCGCGCCACTGCACACAATACTCGAACATATGTCTGGCTCTAAACCGCTGCACACGTTAGAATTGTTCCCATGGAAAATATCATATTGTGTATGAAATGGGGGACCAAATACGGTCCTGAATACGTAAACCGTCTGTACAGCATGGTGGATCGCCACTTAAGCTTGCCTTTTAAGTTTGTGTGCCTCACCGACGACACCAATGGCATTGTGCCCGAGGTGACGTGTTACGACATCCCTCCGTTGGACTTACCACCTAACAGCCCTGAGCGCGGCTGGAACAAACTCTCGACGTTTGAACCCGATTTGTATGACCTTCAAGGACAAGCGCTGTTTTTAGATTTGGACGTGGTGATCGTGGACAACATCGATTGCTTCTTCGACGTTCCCGGAGAGTTCTTAGTCATCCATGACTGGAAACGTCCGTGGCGCATTACTGGGAACACCTCGGTGTATCGCTTCACGCTCGGTGCGTTTCCCGACGTGTTGCCCTACTTTCGCGAGAATTTTGACAACATCCGCAACCGATTCCGCAACGAACAAGCGTATTTAACTTGGTTTATTAAAGACAAATACGAGCACGTGGATTACTGGCCAAACAACTGGTGTAAAAGCTACAAATACCACTGTTTACGTCCACTGCCTTTTTCATTATGGCAACCTCCTGTGCTCCCAGACGATGCCAAAATCATCATCTTTCACGGTGAAGTCAATCCGCATGACGCCATTTCCGGCGGCGGCGGCAAATGGTACCGCCACATTTTGCCTTCCGACTGGATCGAAGACCACTGGAGGTAGGCTAAGCAATGTCCCTCCGGTTTTTCCTGTGCTTGTCATCACCTAAATCAGCGGCTGAGCGCGCCTATGCCTTTGCGCAGGAACTGATTGAACAGGGCCATTGCATTGAATGCGTGTTTATCTCCGATGCCGCTGTTCAACTCGCAAACGATTCGACACAGGCTAAACAATGGGTACAGTTCTCGCGCACGCACACCGTCCCACTCGTCTTGTGTTCGCAAGCAGCTGCCACACATCAGGTTCAGCCATCGGACCTGCTTAAACCGTTTGAAATCGACAGCTTAATGCGCCTGCTTGA
>JBCDEX010000166.1:0-3881 GCA_039178995.1 Pseudomonadota bacterium
CACTGATAACCCTTGTTTGCATATTTTACAATCCAAACTGCTACTCGATTCACCAGATATTGAACGTCGTTTGGATTCGGGTGAATACATTCACATCTCTATCCGCGACAACGGTGATGGATTTACTGATGAAGATTTGATACACGCATTTGAACCATTTTATACGCAAAACAGAGAATTTGGAGGCTCTGGATTGGGTTTGTCTATGGTGCAAGGCTTTAGCAATCAATCAGGCGGTAACGTGATTCTGTCGAATACGAATGACGGTGCAGTTGTTGATATATTTCTTATCAGTGGTAAAAAAACCGACAACATGCAAGCCATGCCTGAAGTATTGGACGAAGGCTTGACCATATTGTTGGTGGAAGACTCAGATGACCTAAGAAAATTAATTGTAAAGCATCTGTCCATCATGAACATCAACATACTGAACGCGTCCTCTGTAGAAGAAGGAAAGCGTATGTTAAATAAACAAAAAAACATTGATTTGGTACTCAGTGATTTTCTGCTCGAAGACGGTAAAGGTTCAGAGGTGGTGAGCTATGCGAGAGAACAAAACGCCGATGTAAAAATTTTATACATCAGTGGATTCTTGGACGAAGCAATTACCAGCGAAGCAGAAAAAGGACTGGTGTTGCGCAAACCGTTTACCATGGAAGAGCTCACCAAAATGCTCAATAAAGTGCTCTCAGAAGACTGATTAGTTCCCCCGTTTAATCGACTCAGCCCGATGGAGTTGATACGCTATGCATCTGTGCGTTTGCTGTCTGGGAACACGCAACATAAGAATCTGAAAGGGAGTATTCATGAAACACATTCACAACGCACGCGCCGTTGCCATCGCCATTGTATTGTCTTTGTTGTGTATGCAGGCACAGGCCATCGAAGAAGCTAAATATGCCGTCGTTCAACAAGACGATGTGTTTGAACTCAGGCAATATGAGCCCAACGTAGTGGCACAAACACGTGTCGACAGCACCTTTGAGAAATCGGGGTCGATCGCATTCAAACGTTTGTTTGCGTACATCTCCGGTGCCAATCAGGTCAAACAAAAAATCGCCATGACCGCGCCTGTGCAGCAGCGAACAGCAAATATTGCAATGACCGCCCCCGTGAGTCAACAACAAAGCGATGACGGTCAGTGGTTCATCAGTTTCATCCTGCCCAGCAAATACACGCTCGAGAGCGCGCCTAAGCCTACCAGTAAGTTGGTGGCGCTCAAACGCAACCCAAAACGTCTCATGGCCGTGATTCGATACTCGGGTCGTTGGCGCAAGTCGTCGTACACAGCGCACAAGCAGACACTGGATGCGTGGATTGTTCAACAAGGATTGATACCCGTCGGCAAAGCGGAATGGGCGCGTTATAACGCACCATTCACACCGTGGTTTTTACGTCGCAATGAAGTGTTAATTCCAGTGACAAAATCAGTTGCAGCCTTACAAGCAGCACCTCAAAAGAAATCAGAGACGCCTTCAAAGACGGATAAAGGAGAATGATGCGGCGTATTATGATATGGGGTCTAGATGCGATCTCTGTTGCTAAGGCAGAATTTCCTGACCGTCCCACGCAAAGCACTTACCACTGTCGCTGGCAATTAAGCCAGCCAACACCGTCAGCAGTCGTTCAGCTGCGTAGTTGGGAGTGAACAATTGTCCTTCAGGCACGGTGCCTTGAAACGGCTTGGATAAATCACTGTCGACCGTGCCGGGATGCAAGGTCACGACCACCGCGCTGGGGTTGCGTCGTGCGGTCTCAATGGCAGCGGTCTTAATCACCATGTTCAGCGCCACCTTTGAGGCGCGGTAGCCGTACCAGCCACCCAAGCGGTTATCAGAAATGCTGCCCACACGCGCCGACAACGCCGCAAAGCGGGCAGGGCGGGTGCGGTTGAGCTTGGGTAAGAAATGTTTGGCGATCAGCGCAGGAACAATGGTGTTTGCTTCAAACAGCCGTTGAAACTTCTCAGCCGACAACTCTCTTAACGATTTTTCAGGGCGTAACTCATCGTCATGCAGCAACCCATTGGCCACGATCACCCAATCCAAAGGGGCATCACGAGACGCCAACTCGGCCGCATCGGCAATCGATTGCTCGCAGGCGTAATCAATCGTGTGTGCATTAATGCGTGGTGCGTTTATTGATGCAGTCGCAGAAGCTGTAGTGGAATTAGCAGCGCAATCACCAGCTGGCAAGGTACGTGAAAAGGTGTGCAAAGTGGCACTAGGGTGTGTGTCGCAGATGCATTGAGCTAAGGCCGCGCCTATGGCGCCCGACGCACCCACGACAACGACGTTCACTCGGGTGCGTTGCTCGCGTCTGAGGCATTAGATGGCGCCAATTCCTCATCCAACAGTTCATCCGTTGGCTCTGCTGATAGGGCTTCCATGACTTCATCCGACAACGGCATTTCCATCGCCGCGATGGAGTCATCCGGTACCATCATGCCAAAAATCAATGCCGCGACCACAATGATCGTGGCGATCACACGCACCTGAATGTAGCTGCGATCCAAGATCCCGTCTTTAAACAAGCGCAGGTCAATGAAGAGCAGTGCGATGAAGGCGACGATGCACATCATCAAAATCTGGGTAAAGCCGAGCACCAAAAACCCAAGCCACAGGACGATGGTGATCGCATTGCTCCAAATCAACAATTTTTGTGGCCAATCGCCCTCAAGGTGTAAGTGCTGCCCCCAGAGTGTGCCCGCCAAAAACGTCGCAATCACCAGAGCGTACACGCTGAGAATGTTGTACAGCGGTCCAAACAAAGGCAGCTCGCTGACGCCAAAGTGCATCAACAGCACACAGCCAATAAAAGGCAGTGTGCCCGCAAAGGTTAAGTTACGGTAGTTCGGAGTGATGTTCAGTGCCATGGCCAAAGTCCTATGTAGTGAAGCGTATGTGTTTATGATGTGGGGCAAAACGCGTCGCCTTCTTCATCGTGATGCTTAGCGTATACGATACCCAATTCCCGCGCCAATTGAAACCTGCGTGCCCAAACTGTCGGGTGCGTCGCCGTTTTCTTCGTCAAACTCATCAAACGATTGCATCGCAATCGAAGCGTTGGCGTACCAGTTGTTGTTGAGCGCACGGTCCGCAACCGCAGCCAGTTTGAAGGTAAACAAACCGTCTTCGTCCGACTCGTCCGCAGACACGTTGTATTCAGTGGCGCTGATGCCTGCGCCCGCCACAATCGACACATTCAGCGTGTCACGTGACAGTACATGGTGCTTGTAGTTGACCAGTATCGTGATTTTCTCTGCGTCTAAGTTAAATCCTGTCTCCTTGCGTTCAAAGTGGTTGCGTTGAAGCTCCAGTTCAACCGCGCCGTCGAACTGCGTTAATTCATAGCCCAGCTTCAACGATGGCGTCACGCTGTCGTCAATGCCGTTGTCCGCCATCACGTGCGCAGCGCCGACCTCAACATACGGGTTGGCGAACGAGAGAGCGCTGACGCTCATCATGAACGCGCTGGCGGCCACCTGCTGACCGGTGCGACGACGAAAAAAAGAGGGGATGATACAAAGGGCAATCATAGTCAATCTCCTGATGGGGTAGTTAGTGTATGGGTAACAGAATATTAAATGAAATCCTCGCTATGCTACCCAAGCGAGAGTGAAGCGAATGTGAAAAGGGGTGATATACGACGATCTGTCTATAACTGGGATGGAAAACGCGTTAATATGAGAGACTGACTCATTATCTTATATCCTCATGAGTTCTATAACAATAATGCATTCACAGTGCACCAGGAGAATGGTATTTACATCGTCAACCGTCATGCCAACAGCATCTCCCCCGTTGAACTAACATCTTTTAGCTCTTTGGGCGTTGCTGAGCGAGAGCATTTACAAGAGTGGTTAGCAGGTTCACCAGAGG
>JBCDEX010000167.1:0-3853 GCA_039178995.1 Pseudomonadota bacterium
CCCTCTCTTAACGAAACAAAATATCAAAAAATGACACGTTGAAGTAATATAAATCAATTTTAAACACACATTATCATAAAGACACTGAAAATATCGAATATACAGAGGAAGCATAACGAGCCCATTTAACAACAAGACGCACTCTGAGTATTTCTATAATATTTTCTAGACAATATGCCTTTTTTTAGCGACAATCGAATCAAATAACAGATTAATTAAAAAATTTATGGCTTCCATACTCGTATTACACGGTCCTAACCTAAATCTACTCGGCTCACGCGAGCAGAGCGTTTATGGTTCGACGACCCTGCAAACGATTAACGAACAATTAACACGCACAGCCGCACAGAGCCAGCACACACTCAATACCTTTCAGAGCAACTCCGAAGCGGAACTGATCAATGCAATACACGCAAGCCAAGGCGCCGCAGACGGCATCATCATAAACCCTGCCGCCTTTACTCACACAAGCGTTGCTCTCAGAGACGCCTTACTTGCCGTTCAAACACCATTTATAGAAGTGCATTTATCAAACGTTCATGCACGCGAAGCATTTCGTCACACATCCTATTTATCAGACGTCGCATTAGGCGTCATCTTCGGATTTGGGCCGAATAGCTATCAACTTGCGCTCACAGCAATCCTTGACCACTTAACTAATAATTTATAATCGATCGACACTGGGAAAGAAAGATGGACATACGTAAAGTAAAAAAACTCATTGAATTACTTGAAGAATCGCAAATTGACGAGCTTGAAATCCACGAAGGTGAAGAATCCATTCGCATCTCAAGACATTCGAATCACATTCAAACCGTCGCTGCCGTACCACAGCCAGTCGCTGCCATCGTACCTCCGGTCGCGGCAGCCACAACGGCCGCCGCAGCAACACCTGACGCAGCTCCCGCCGAGATTCAAGGGCACTCACTGCGCTCACCCATGGTTGGGACCTTCTATCATGCGCCATCACCAGACTCTGAACCGTTTGTTAAAATCGGCCAACAGGTCAACGCTGGCGATGTGCTCTGCATCATCGAAGCCATGAAGATGATGAATCAAATTGAAGCGGACAAATCAGGCACCATCGGCGAAATCCTAGTTAACGACGCCCAACCTGTTGAATTCGACCAGCCCCTATTCACGATTGTCTAGCAGGCGTAAACAACCCGCCCTCTTTGACCATAGGACACGAAACCAGCCATGTTTGATAAAATAGTAATCGCCAATCGCGGTGAAATCGCCCTTCGAATTTTAAGAGCCTGCCGTGAACTAGGCATTAAAACCGTCGCCATACATTCCAAAGCAGATGAAGATTTGCTTCATGTACGCCTGGCCGACGAGTCTGTTTGCATCGGTCCAAATCCATCAAATGAAAGCTACTTAAACATTCCCGCCATCATCAGCGCGTGCGAAGTCACTGATGCCACAGCCGTGCATCCTGGATATGGGTTTTTAGCCGAAAATGCGGATTTCGCAGAGCAAGTGGAAAACAGCGGCTTCACATTCATCGGCCCCACGTCTGACATCATCAATAAGATGGGCGATAAAGTAGCCGCCATTCAAGAAATGAAGCGCGCCGGCGTGCCGACCGTGCCAGGCTCAGACGGCCCCTTGACCGACGACACCGAGCGCACCATGCGCATTGCTAAAGAAATCGGATACCCTGTCATCATTAAAGCATCTGCTGGTGGCGGCGGACGCGGCATGCGCGTCATTCACAGCGAAGCTGCTTTGCTAAATGGCATTTACGTCACACAAGCCGAAGCAAAAGCGGCGTTCGGCAACGACACCGTGTACTTAGAAAAGTTTCTCGAGAACCCTCGACACATCGAAATTCAAGTATTGTCCGACACGCACGGAAACGCCATCCATTTAGGCGGGCGGGATTGCTCGCTGCAGCGCAGACACCAAAAAGTACTCGAAGAAGCCCCAGCACCTGGCATTAATGAAAAGCGATTCAATGAAGTCGCTCAAGCGTGTGTCACCGCATGCATTCAGATGGGCTATCGTGGTGCGGGCACATTCGAATTCCTCTATGAAGACGGCGAATTTTATTTCATCGAAATGAATACGCGGATACAAGTGGAGCATCCGGTCACTGAAATGATCACCGGCGTGGATCTGGTCTGCGAACAAATCTCTGTCGCAGCCGGCAACCCGTTAAGCTTGCAACAAGTAGACATTCACTGCACAGGACATGCGTTCGAGTGCCGAATCAATGCTGAAGACCCTGAAAACTTCATGCCATCACCTGGCACCATCGAACACTTCCACGCCCCAGGTGGCTTTGGCATACGTGTCGATTCGCACCTTTATTCAGGATATAAAGTCCCTCCTTATTACGACTCACTCATTGCCAAAATCATCACCTATGGCGACACGCGTGAAGCCGCACTGTCTCGCATGAGACAGGCATTAGATGAATGCCTCATCACCGGCATCAAAACCAACATCCCACTTCAACGCGAGTTAGTGAGAGACGGCGACTTCAAACGTGGCGGCGTCAACATTCACTATTTAGAAAAAAAGCTGGGGCTGTAACTTGACATGGATCCAGCTGAAATTCACCGTCAATAAAGAATCAATTGCTCCTCTGGAAGAGCAACTCTTAGCACTGGGCGCTCAATCCATCACCTTAACCGACGCTCAAGACGACGCCCAATTTCAAACCGAGGTCGGTGAAATCGTTCTGTGGCACTCATCCATTCTTTGGGCGCTGTTCGACACCGAACAATCTCCCTCTAAGTTAATCACCACATTGACGCGCGACGCACACCCAGCACTTCCACCCTTTGACATTGAGGCATTGGAAGACAAAGATTGGGAGCGTGAGTGGATGCAATATTTCACACCCATGAGAATGGGAGAACGGTTGTGGGTGTGCCCAAACTGGATGCCCGTTGAAGAGCCAAATGCTGTCAATCTATTACTCGACCCAGGGCTTGCATTTGGAACCGGAACACATCCAACAACTGCGATGTGTCTCGAATGGCTCGACGGCAACGCAGATGCATTCACACAAAACAATTTAACCATCCTAGATTACGGATGCGGCTCCGGCATTTTAGCCGTCGCGGCATTGCTATTGGGCGCACACCAAGCCGTTGCCATTGATCATGACCCACAAGCCATTATTGCCACACGCGACAACGCTCAAAAAAATAATATAAACATGAACACCTTACGCATTGGTCTTCCTCACGACATGCCAAAACCATTTCAAGCTGATATTGTATTAGCAAACATTCTTGCCGAACCGCTCATCTCACTTCAAGGTGAGCTGGCCAGCCACTGCAAAGAAAACGGCGTACTGATTTTATCTGGCATACTTGAAGAACAGGCAAATAGTGTTTGCAAACACTATGAAAATCATTTTAGACTTATAAAAACAATTAGAAAGGATGGATGGGTCAGATTAGACTTTAAAAAAACATCAAAACCCTCATGATTTTGTTGTAAGTTTTATGAAATGTAACTTACAATAAAGTCACAACATAGCTCTTACAAATAACAACAATATATTAAGGCTTAACACATCATGCGCACTGCTTTTGTCACAGGTTCTACCGGCTTTCTTGGAAGTCACTTCCTATTAAATTCTTACGCAGCCAACTATGACCAGTTCATTTGCATGGTTCGAGGCGCCACACCCGATTTACGAAGAAAAAAAATAGAGCTCGCGCTCACTCACGCCTCCAATTCTTATAGCCAGCCATATGACATTTCAGCCATTCTCCAAAAGTGCCATATTATTAACGGCGACCTTAACGTAAAGAACTGTGGAATCAACCCCGACGAAGTGATTTCATATTTAAATGGCAACACATTTGATTTTTGGCACTTCGCAGCCAGC
>JBCDEX010000168.1:0-3844 GCA_039178995.1 Pseudomonadota bacterium
TAAGTGGGATCAATGAGCCGGAGGCCACATTGAGTGTGTTGGCGGCAACGCGTAATGCGGTACTGATAATGGCATCTTGTGTCAATGAGCCAAAGAAGCTCCAACGGCTTAAGTCGTTTTCAATGTGTCTGGCGATGTCACCCGTGATTGAATAGACCTGACCGTTACGGTCTTCATGCACAATCACTTCTTTGCCAAACACAGGCACGTTTTGATACATCAATTGATAGCGGGTGTGCTGATTGCTTTTAGGGTCGGTTAAGCGTCTGATGTGTTTAAGGTCGTAGTGGCCGGATAAATTCAAATGAGAGATGATAGAAGTCACTGAATGTGTGATTTGGTCGTTGGATTGAATAAACTCATGTGTTGCTGCTGGTGCATTAAATGATGTCAGCCACAACAGAGTAAAAAGCAGCACGTTAATTGCACTATGTCGCATTGGTATCTCCCTGATGGTGTGCTTTGTGTTTAATCATAAACTCGCACATCCGTATGTTGCTGATTGACAAATTTAATATGTGTTTTTCTCGTTTCGTCAACTCACCTCGTGACTAAGGGCGACTGCGTCATTTAAATAGCTTTTTACGTAACTGAATTCTATGCTGTTTTGGGGTTTTTCCCATGCGTTTTTTAAAGTGCTTTATAAAGTGACTGCTTGAACCATAACCGCATTGTTGAGCGATATCAATAATACGTAAGTTGGATTTTTTGAGTAATTCGCAGGCTTGCTTAATGCGTAAAGAATGATGCAAGGCGACAGGTGTGAGTCCTGTGTGTTGTTTACACAAACGGCTCAGATGTCGTTGTCCAATGCCCAAATAATCAGCCATTTCTTGGAGGGTGATGTGTTGTGAGTGTCGTTCATAGAGCCAGTGTTTCAATAGAGTTATGCGTTCATCAGGTAAGTTATGCAGTGAGCGTTCGGTGTATATTTGAGAGTCAATTGAACGACGAATTTCAGGTGAAAATTGAGATGCCATTTGTTGAGCAATCTGTTTTCCATAAAAGCGCTCGCAGAAGTACACACTTAAATCCGCAATGGCATTGATGCTGCCAGCACAATATAAGCGGCCGCTTTTTGTTATGAGATGATCGCGTTGTAATTTAACGTCAGGATAGCGCGTCTCAAACAAATCAAAATAAAACCAATGAGTGGTGGCGGCTTGGTGTGTTAATAAGCCTGCTTCAGCCAGTAAAAAACTGGCACTGCCCACCGCGCAAATCTGCGCCCCTTGTTCATGCTGAGAAATTAACCACTGAATTAATGTACCTGCGTGCTGTATCAGAAGAAGCGGATTGCGCCAAATGGCAGACAAAATGATTAAGTCGCATGCGTTATCGTGTTGTTTGCTCAGATGTGTGCTGTTTAGCAAGGAGTGTGAGACCATCGATTCATTGGCAAGCGGTGTGTCGGCATGAATGACCTCAAGTCGAGTGTGGTGACGTGTGCGTGACATCACGGTATGTGCTGCGGTGGCGCTCGTGAAAATGTCCATCGGGAAGCTGATACTGGATGTCAGTGCGTTGTGATAATGAACAAGTCGAATGGTTGGCATGTTGAAATTATACGTACTAAAAGGCGTTTTTGTGTTGTTTGTTGTCCTTTTTGAGTTATTTCTATGTGTTTTAGCTCGTATACTGCTGTTTTATTCATTAAATAAATTTTGATTATTCAGATGATTGCTTCAATTGAATGAGCTTCATTGCTGCGTGATACATCATTGAGGAGACACAGTAACATGGCGCACTTACCGTTAATTGTTGGGTTTGGAGGCATCAATTCAGCAGGAAGAATGTCGAATGATTTGGCGTATCAGCGATTGGTGATTGATCATCTGGACGAGCGCAAACAAAATCAAACATATCAAAGTCTGGCTCAATTAATGGGGATGGGTGAGCAAGACAGCTACTCAGAAAAGACTCGAGAGTCCATTCGCGCAGGCACATTAATTCGAGCCATTGAAGCCTTCGACAGTGACTGTGTGTATGCCAACAAATCCTTGAGTCCGACAAGCGACTCGGACAATGAACGAATTGTGTTTACGCTACCAGAGTGTGCCATCCCGAAAGACATTCCAGCGCATTGGCAGGTAAGCCCCTCTGTGGAAGGCGAGGTTCAAATCACCTTGACGGGATCGGATGCGGTGCTCATGCCCACCACGCGTTCATTAGGCATCGATGTTGCAGCGCAGTTGCCAACCGGATTTGATTTAGCGAGTTCGTACTCCAGTCGGCACCATCCTCGCGGCCTTCAAATGTCTGTGTTTGCCATGTCCGACACGCTGGGGCACTTGGGGTTGGATTGGCAGGCACTAAAGCGGAAAGTGCCGATTGACCAAATCAGTTTGTATTCTGGATCGGCGTTGGGGCAGTTAGATGAACTCAGCGGCGGTGGTTTGTTAACCTCCCGCTTATTTGATACCCGAGTGACATCCAAAAATCTTGCGTTCTTACTCGGTGAAATGCCGGCTAATTTTTCCAATGCGTATGTGCTTGGAAATTATGGTTCAACGGGAAACATGCAAGGCGCATGTGCAGGGTTCTTATACAACTTGAGACAAGGTATGTTGGATATTCGGGAAGGGCGTGCACGCATTGCCATCGTGGGTGCAAGTGAAGCACCCATTACTCCTGAGATCATGGACGGCTTTGCGGCAATGAGTGCGCTGGCCACGTCGAACGGTCTGAGAAAATTAGATAATGGCGAGTTGAATCACCGTCGAGCATGTCGCCCGTTTGGTGATAATTGCGGTTTTGTCATTGGTGAGTCTGCGCAATACGTTGTACTGATGGACGACGAGTTGACTTTAGAACTGGGTGCGACGGTATACGGTGCGGTGGGGGATGTGTTTGTGAATTCAGACGGGTTTAAAAAGTCGATTTCGTCGCCGGGTGTTGGCAATTATCTCAGCCTCTACAAAGCGTTTGCTGCGACACGATCGATTATTGGCGAAGACGGTTTGTTGCGATCTTTTGTGATGGCGCACGGAACCGGTACGCCTCAGAATCGTGTGACAGAATCACGCATATTAAATCGAGCTGCTCAAGATTTTGGTTTTGAGCAGATGCCTGTGGTTGCCTCAAAGTCATACATTGGACATTCGATCGCGAGTTCGTCGGGTGAGCAGTTGAGCATCGCGCTGGGTGTGTTTGCTCAAGGTATTTTGCCGGGCGCATTCAGTGTGTCTAAGATTGCAGACGACGTTGATCACAGCCATTTAAATATTGTCTTGGATACACAGCATGTCAATCCACTGGAATTCGATGCGGTGCACATCAATTCAAAAGGGTTTGGTGGGAACAATGCCACGGCCTCGATTTTATCGCCACATACAGCGCATTCGATGTTGCAAAAAAAACACGGCAAGACGGTATTTAAAGAGTACTTAATTGCAAATGAAACGACACTCAACAATCGAGAGAATTTTCTTGTTCAATGTCTGTCGGGAATACCAGAGATCGCATACGATATTCATCAAACGGTGGTGACCGACGATCACATTCAAACAAGTTCAATCGATGTGAGTTTTTCTGGATTTCATGTTGTGCTTCCCAGTTATAATCCATACGAATAATTCAAGTGAATACAAGGCGTTATTTGAATGGTTGATGACGCGTCTTTGTGTGTGATTGTTTGTTGATGGAATGGTTGATTTTTGGAGCTTAGATACTATTCTTTTAGTACACACTGTGTTTTGCAAGTAGCGTCATCCATCATCCGTTAACGCGGGACGCATGTAATCCGCAGTGTGTACTTCTTATCGGGTTAAGCAGTCGAATGTCATCTTTTTTATGGGTTATAAAAAAGTTTTTTAATCAAAATTTTTAAATTTTTTTAAATAAA
>JBCDEX010000169.1:0-3821 GCA_039178995.1 Pseudomonadota bacterium
AATAACTGCGTTGCTTTTGCATAACAATCATCAACAATACGACGCACTTCGATATCGACTTTTTTAGCCGTTTCACCCGATATATTCGCATTGCCTGAACCATGACTATACGCTCCATCTTGAGCGTTGTCATACATGATTGGACCCAGCTCTTTAGACAGTCCCCATTTTGTCACGGTATTACGCGCCATTTGAGTGGCTCGCTCTATATCGTTCGATGCGCCCGTTGTCACACCGTCAAACCCTAAAATCATCTCTTCTGCGATTCGCCCACCGAAGAGTGTGCTGATTTGACTGAGAATTTGACGAAGGCTCAAGCTGTGACGGTCTTCTTCCGGGAGAAACATGGTCACACCCAACGCACGACCTCGTGGAATGATGCTCACTTTATAAACGGGATCATGTTCAGGCGACAAACGCCCCACAATCGCATGTCCTGCTTCATGGTACGCCGTGTTCAACTTTTCTTTCTCACTCATCACCATGGCTTTGCGCTCAGCGCCCATCATAATTTTATCTTTCGCTTTCTCAAAATGCGCCATCATCACATTACGTGACGATTCACGCGCCGCAAATAACGCGGCTTCATTGATCAAATTAGCCAGGTCAGCACCTGAAAACCCAGGTGTTCCACGCGCAAGGTCTCGTGGTACCACATCATCACCCAACGGAACCGACTTCATGTGTACATCTAAAATGCTTTCACGGCCTTTAATGTCAGGCAAGCCAACCATCACTTGACGATCAAAGCGTCCTGGGCGCAACAACGCTGGATCTAAGACGTCTGGACGGTTCGTCGCTGCAATGACGATCACGTTGTTCTGATCATCAAAACCGTCCATTTCTACCAACATCTGATTTAACGTTTGCTCACGTTCGTCGTTACCGCCACCAACACCCGCTCCACGATGACGGCCTACCGCATCAATTTCATCAATGAAAATAATACAGGGAGAATGCGCACGCGCTTGCTCAAACATATCTCTGACACGAGATGCACCAACACCGACAAACATTTCAACAAAGTCTGATCCTGAAATGGTGAAGAAAGGCACTTTTGCCTCACCCGCAACCGCCTTCGCCAACAGCGTCTTACCCGTTCCTGGAGGTCCAACCATCAGCACGCCTTTAGGAATTTTACCGCCTAGGTTTTTAAACTTTCCAGGCTCTCTTAAAAACTCAACCAATTCCTGCATGTCGTGCTTGGCTTCTTCGCACCCCGCGACATCTGCAAACGTAGTTTTCACGTCATCTTCAGTGAGCATCTTGGCCTTACTCTTACCGAATGACATCGGTCCACCTTTACCACCCATACTGCCTTTCATTTGACGCATGAAAAACACAAACACACCAATGAACAACAAAATAGGCAATAACGATACCAAGAGATCAGCCCATAAGCTGCGCCCTTTAGGTTCGACGCCTTGAACTCGCACGTTACTTTTAAGCAAGTCGCCCATCAAGCCTGTGTCCATGATTTGGGGTCGAATGGTTTTGAACTCTGCGCCACTTTTCAGCTGTCCCATGATGCTCAATCCATCAATTTTGACATCGGACACATTGCCATCTTGAACTTGATGAACAAATTCAGTGTAATCCAGCATTGTGGTGCTGCTTTGAGGCTGTAAATTTCTGAATACTGAGGTTAACACTAGCGCCACAACAACCCATATCAGTATATTTTTTGACATTTGATTCAAACTGTATTCTCCTGAAGTGTCTAACCGTTCTGTGACTGTCAAACAAAGTAGATCAATGTATTATACGACAGCAATTAATATCATCCGTTCCCTAACAGTCTTCTGTTCTTGATATGCACACTCTCATTATAGCGTGCTTAACAAACACCTGTTCTTCGAGGTGAAATCTAGCCTTTAAACCCTTTTGCGAGTAAATAGACTTCTCGTGAGCGCGCTCTCGATGACTTCGGCTTACGCGTAATGACTTGCTTAAAGTTTACTCGCAAATCCTGTAAAAACGCATCAAACCCTTCCCCTTGAAATACTTTGCTCAAGAACACACCATTCGGTTTTAAGGTCTGTTTCGCCATATCCAACGCCAATTCAACTAAATACATGGCTTTGGGCTGATCAACTGCAGTTACACCACTCATATTGGGGGCCATATCCGAAATTACAAGGTCTAGCGGCTTATTTTTTAATGTCGCAACAATCTGCTCATATACCTCATCTGAGGTGAAATCGCCTTCAACAAACGCGACATTTAAAATAGGATCCATCGGTAAAATATCCGACGCCACCACATGTCCAGTATCGCCTACCAACTCTGAGGCCACTTGAGACCAGCCACCAGGAGCTGCTCCCAAATCAAGCACATTCATACCCGGCTTAATGATTCCGTCTTTTTCTTGTATTTCCATGAGCTTGAAACACGCTCTGGATCGATACCCCAAACGCTGCGCTTTGAGTACGTATTCATCAGAAAAATGTTCTTGCATCCAGCGGCCACTGCTTTTTGACATGTTTCGTGTTTCTTAAGAAATTAAATGGTAACAATATACCACGGGTTTACGTTACAATGCACACTCAGTATCCTTGCTTATTCTTCATCTTTTACGACGTCAGGCTCACTCTCATGAAACACGCTCTCAATCAAAAGCAATTACGTCAAATTGGACACCAACTTAAATCGGTTGTCATGATTTCAGACAATGGTCTCACGCCCAACATTTTAGACGACATTGATTTGCGTTTGGATAAAAATGAATTGATCAAAATCAAAGTCGCCATTGAGGATCGAACGGCTAAGAAAGCCTTGATTTTGGATATTTGCAACACCCTGCATGCTGAGCTTATTCAACAAACGGGGCACACCGCATTGCTCTTGCGATACGCTGAAACGCAAGATCCGAAGTTATCGAATCTGCTGCGTCCATTGGACTAACAAACGAATACGTTAAATGTATTGAACCTCTTCAATTTCGTATACAACCTCACCCGATGGCGTGCGTATACGGACCTCATCACCGACCTGCTTACCAATTAACCCTTTCGCAATCGGAGAGGTGATGGAAATTTTAGACTGCTTAATATCGGCTTCGTCTTCACCCACTATTTTATACGTCGTCTCTGCGTCTTTTTCAACATGATATAAAGTCACTGTAACACCAAAAATCACCTTATCACTGGGCGGTATTTTTGAGAGATCAATGATCTGAGCATTGGCCAGTTTGCCTTCAATTTCTTGAATGCGCCCTTCGCAAAATCCCTGCTGTTCACGAGCTGCATGATACTCAGCATTTTCTTTTAGGTCGCCATGCTCGCGTGCTTCTGCAATGGCTTGAATAATTCTTGGGCGATCTACTTTCATTAACTGCGTTAACTCATCTCGCAGTTTTTTCTCGCCTTCAATGGTCATTGGATAACTATCCATACATATTCTCTGTTGTATTATTTTTCACGTAAGCAGAGAGCCACTGAGCTCTCGCAGTTATTTAGTGTAGCGATTGCAAACTACGAACCGTGGTTTCCGTCGCATAATCTTTCAGTGCCAAGCACACCGCTTGAGCGCCTGCCATGGTCGTAGTATAAAACACTTTCTTCGCTAATGCAGAACGTCGAATTTGCGCCGAATCGGCAATGGCTCGCTTACCTTCGGTGGTGTTAATAATAAACTTAATGTCATTATTTTTGATGTCGTCGACAATGTGAGGTTGACCTTCGTTCACTTTGTTTACGAGTTGCACATCAATTCCAGCGGCTTTCAAAACATCGCACGTACCGCGTGTTGCACTCAAGGTAAACCCAAGTGCCAACAAGTCGTTTGCGATACTGACCACATACGACTTATCGGCATCGCGC
>JBCDEX010000170.1:0-3801 GCA_039178995.1 Pseudomonadota bacterium
ATTCTTGCTTTGCCAATTTGGTTCAAACGCAACAGCGGTCTCTTGCATTACTGGAGTACATGAAGTGATAGATTCACAACAATTAGAGCGTCAGCTGACTGAACAATTCGAACAATTTAAAGCCAATGACTTAACATTGAATCTAACCCGTGGGAAACCATCAAGCGAACAGTTGGATTTAAGCAATGCACTGGATGGCATTTTGCAGCAAAATTACGCGACCACTGACACTGACACTCGAAATTATGGCGGCATCGATGGCTTGCCCACTGTCAAATCACTGTTCTCTGATATATTGAAAACATCCACCTCCGAGCTCATCATTGGTGGCAACAGCAGCCTAACACTAATGCACCAAACACTTATGTTTGCTCAGTTTTTAGGCTTATTCACAGACCAAGTACCATGGTCCCAACAAACAAACACTGCAAAAATTATCTGTCCTGTTCCAGGCTATGATCGCCATTTCTCAATCTGCACCTCATTGGGCATTGATATGATCACTGTTGAGATGACACCTCAAGGGCCTGACATGGACACAGTTGAGCAACTAGTTAAAAAAGATGCCAGCATCAAAGGAATATGGAACGTACCGCGCTTCTCCAACACAACGGGTATCACGTATTCTGATGCCATCGTTCAACGCATGGCGCAATTACCTAAACGTGCGGCCGCATCAGATTTCATCATCATGTGGGACAACGCTTACGCCATTCATAGCTTAAAAGACAACGCTATGGAATTGGCGTCCATTGACGCATTTGCCGACGCGGAAAACACGCACAATCACATCGTTCAGTTTGCTTCAACCTCCAAGGTCAGCTTTGCAGGTTCAGGCATCAGCGCGCTCGCTTGCGGGCCAGAAACAATGGCCAAATTCAAGCAGCACTTAAGCGCCAGCACCATTGGCCCAGACAAGGTTAATCAACTGCGACACATTGCGTTATTTGGCGATTTTGATGGACTGACACAACACATGAAAGCGCACGCTGACATACTGGCACCACGATTCGACTGTGTACTCAAAGCACTCGAGCAAAACCTAGACAATGACACTGCCACCTGGACAACACCAAACGGAGGCTACTTTATCTCGCTCAACACTCGTCCGGGGTTGGCAAAAGCGGTCATCGAGATGTGCGATCAAGCCGGCGTGCAAATCACACCCGCAGGCGCGACTTTCCCCTACGGCAACGACCCACATAATCGCAACATTCGCATTGCCCCTAGTTTTGCCTCACTGGAAGAAATCCAAGGCGCCATGGACGTACTCATCACCTGCATTAAATTGGCCACCGTACGTCAAGAGCTCAACTTAATCTAACGGCTTGATTCAACAACGTGAGAGCGCGACCTCAGCACGCTCTCACTCACACCACATTACGAACCGATCGAAGAATTGCCTTTCGATGGCAATCGAGTGACATTGGATGCCACTGCACCTGAGAACTCGGACACTTTAGATACCCCCTGTTTCTCCACTTCATCAATGCGAATCAACGCATGAATCGGCACATAACTGCGATTAACTCCCGAAAACTCCGTTTTCAGCTTTTCTTCGCTGGGGTCAACAATCATCTGGGACTTTTCATCAAACAAAATCTCTTCAATCTCAATGAAGCCATACATCTCACTTTGAAAAATCTGACGAGCGTACAGTTCATAGACTTGATCGTGATTTTGAAAAATCACTTTGTAAATAGGGTCATTTGCCATACCAGTATCAATCCTCCATCAAATAAATCCATTATATCAACTCCAAACCTACATAAACACTGCATTCGCCAAAACGTCCTTTTTTACCAAGACAATGAATTTAAAACAATCAACCCAGCTAACGAACTATGTACCTCAATTTCAAAACCCCCTATAATGTGCGTTCAAATTTGATCCGGCATAGCATTCTTTATTTCATTCGACTGACGCGACACCTTACACATGAGCAAAAAGACCACAAAAAAACTGTACGTTAAAACGCATGGCTGCCAAATGAATGAGTACGATTCGTCACGCATGCAAGATCTGCTCAACGTAAGCCATGAACTCGAAATCACCGACAGTCCAGAAGAGGCCGACGTCTTACTACTCAACACCTGCTCAATTCGAGAAAAAGCGCAAGAAAAAGTCTTTCACCAACTGGGGCGCTGGCGTAAATTAAAAGAAAACAATCCCGATCTCATCATCGGCGTGGGCGGCTGCGTGGCCAGCCAAGAAGGTAAAGCCATCCATGACCGTGCCAATTTTGTGGACGTTGTATTCGGCCCGCAAACACTGCATCGCTTACCCGACATGATCGATGCAAGCGTACAACAAGACGGCGTGATCGTCGACACCAGCTTTCCTGAAATTGAAAAATTCGACCGCTTACCTGAACCTTCTGTCGACGGTCCAAGTGCATTTGTCTCAATCATGGAAGGTTGCAGTAAATACTGCACGTTCTGTGTGGTGCCATATACCCGAGGTGAGGAAGTCAGCCGTCCCTTTGAAGACGTCATTACAGAAGTCGCCCAACTGGCCGATAAAGGCGTCAAAGAAGTCAATTTACTCGGCCAAAATGTCAACGCGTATCGCGGTTTGAATCACGCAGGTGAAGTCATCGACTTTGCCGAACTAATCAGCTACATCGCCGAAATTCCCGCGATTGAGCGCATTCGCTACACCACATCGCATCCCGTTGAATTCTCCCAATCGTTAATCGATATCTACGCCGACACCCACAAATTGGTCGATCATCTGCATTTGCCAGTACAAAGCGGCTCTGATCGCATACTGTCACTCATGAAACGCGGCCACACACACGCTGAGTACCGCGAAAAAATTGCCCAATTGCGCCACCATCGCCCAAACATCAGTCTGTCATCCGATTTCATCATTGGATTCCCTGGTGAAACCGATGACGATTTCAATGACACGATGAAGCTGATTAAAGACATTGGTTTTGATCACAGTTTCAGCTTCATATATAGCGCCCGCCCCGGCACCCCAGCTTCTGAATACGATGACGACATTGCAGATCACATCAAAAAGCATCGTCTGAGCATTCTCCAAGATCAAATTCGCCAACAAGCGACTCAAATCAGCAGCAACATGGTCGGCACCGAACAACGTTTACTGGTCACTGGCGTGTCTAAAAAGAGCTTTGGTGAACTCAGTGGGCGTACCGAAAACAACCGCGTGGTGAACTTCCCAAGTCTTGACCACCAATACATTGGTGAATTTGCCAATGTGCGTATCACAGAGGCCTTTTCCAACTCACTTCGCGCAGAAATCATCTAAAGCGCCAGCGTCATCGGTTATACACCCACCCCCATCGTTGACGAAGGTCAATAAACGGTGAATTTTATTATTTCCATCTCACCAACTTTCAGTATATGCTTAGACACATACAACCCAAAAAGGTATAAACCACCACAGTGGACAGCATCAGTAGCCAGCTCGTTTTAGAGCCTGACAATCCTCAACATCTTGCCGCACTCT
The DNA here is from genome assembly GCA_039178995.1 of Pseudomonadota bacterium. GTDB lineage: Bacteria > Pseudomonadota > Gammaproteobacteria > Pseudomonadales > JBCDEX01 > JBCDEX01. The sequence goes on from JBCDEX010000170.1 coordinate 3,478, forward strand.
CCGGTCAGTTTAACGAACACCTCTCTCTGATTGCGAAGCAACTGAATGTCGGCATCACCAACCGAGGCAACGTATTCCAAATCAGTGGAAAAACACCGTTCATCGATGACGCCAAATCGATTTTACTGTCACTCTACCAAGACATATCCGGCGGTCTCACCCTCGACGCCCACGGTATTTTGCAGTATGTACACAACGCAATGAACGAACGTTCTGCTGTAGACAACAAACAAACATCACATACCTCATCATCAGAAAACATCCTGACGCACAAGCTATCGATCACACCACGCAAAGGCAACCAACAGCATTATGTCGACTGCG
>JBCDEX010000171.1:0-3790 GCA_039178995.1 Pseudomonadota bacterium
CAACACGGCACGGCGATTGTGACCGCTGCGGGTTTGCTGAATGCCTTGGACATACAAGATAAGCGCATCGAAGATGCGGTGATTGTCTGCCAAGGCGCAGGCGCTGCAGGCATCGCATGTATGCGGTTGTTGCTGAGTTGCGGGGCAAAGCGTGACAATATTTATATGCTAGACCGCAAAGGCGTTATTTACCTTGGGCGTGCTGGCGTCAATGAATTTAAAGCCGAATTTGCAAACGACACGAGTAAGCGCAGCGTGTTGGATGCGTGTTCGGGTGCGGACGTATTCATTGGGTTGTCTGGCGCAAATACCCTGAATGAAGAGGCGTTGATGGCCATGGCGCCTCGCCCCATCGTTTTTGCTTGCTCAAATCCAATTCCAGAGATCGACCCTGCGCTTGCGCACTCCGTGAGAGACGATTTAATTATGGCGACAGGGCGTTCAGACTACCCAAATCAGGTGAATAACGTACTCGGGTTTCCATATATTTTTCGTGGTGCATTGGATGTGCGTGCGCATTGCATAAATGAGGAAATGAAGCTGGCTGCAGTGCATGCGCTAAAGGACCTTGCTCGCACCGATGTGCCTGAAGACGTGATTCGTTTAAGTGATGAAGACAGTTTGTCGTATGGGCGAGAGTATATTATTCCCAAGCCGTTTGATCCACGGTTATTGCATGCGGTGTCGAAAGCGGTTGCGAATGCGGCCGTAGATTCGAGTGTGGCTCGGATTGCTTGTCCGGAACGTTATCTGCCGTAGCGATCTAATTGAATTGACAAGAATCTATTACATGGGATGATCGTATGTCTTTTTCATCCCTTTCCTTGGTCTGTGTTTCTTTAACGTAATACAGTGTTGCTATTCAACGTATAAGGGCTGTAATTCAGGTTCGCTGTCGAAGCGTATGTTGCTCTCTTGTTCAATTTCTTTAGACAGCCGCGCTTCTTCTTCAGCAATGACTGAGTCTAGATTGGTGTAAATCCCTTCTTCGTGAGGCAATGTGTTGTCAATGTCCGTGATGATTGGTTCAGACGGCGTACTTTGAATACTGTCGAATTCTTGCTGTAACTCAGAAGGGGGGTTCTGAATGCTGTCCAGTTCTTGTTGGAGTTCAGATGGCGTGTTGTTGAGTTTATCCAACTCTTGTTGGAACTCAATGTTTGTGTCTGGCTCAGATGTCCTTATTTCTTTAGCTTCACGAATTATTTGCGCTTGTGTGTTGTATTCTTCACGTGCTTTTTGACGTCGTTTGATGGCGTCGAGTTTTTTATTTTGAACCAAGTCGTAAGAATCATCGACGTATGTGCCAGCCTGTGTGTCGTAAATTGGGACGTCGCTTAATTGAATGGTCTTTTTACTTTTGATTTCATGGTGTTCCTTTGATTTTTTGGGTTCTGGCTTGTCCATTTTTTCATGACGGAATAGTTCAATGAGGCTGTATTTAGTACTTCGAGCTATAGCTTTTCCTGTACTAGGATTGACGGGTAGTCGGACAATGCCGTCGGGTTGAGGCATGATTTTTTCTGGGACGTCTTTGAGCGCCGTCTTCATAAAGTCGATCCAGATTGGCAGTGCCGCCGTGCCACCAAACTCTTTCTCACCGATTTTTTCTCCGCGATCAAACCCAAGCCAGGTTACGGCGGCGATGTTGTGTTGGTAGCCGGCAAACCAAGCGTCGACAGGGCCGTTAGTTGTTCCTGTTTTACCTCGAATATCTTTACGACCCAGCACTTTAGCGTCCTGAGCGGTGCCTTTTTCGATGACATCACCCAATATCGAGTCAATGATGTAGTTCACACGGGCATCCATGTTACGAGACGCTTTTTTTGCAATGGATTGATTGTTGCGAGTGCTTAGAAGAGAGCTCGGTAGCGTGACGGTTCCAGAACCAGCTGCTGGATCTGGGTTGGTGAAGTGGTTGTAGCACATGACGCAACTTTTGGGGGTGTTGTTGACGTATACGGTTTTGCCATGTCTTCGTATGCGGGTAATTAGGTGGGGTTGAATGTGGTACCCACCATTTGCAATATCAGCAAATACATTGGCGATTTCCTGAGGGGTTGAGTTATTTGTTCCCAGGGCGATTGATAGATGACGTGTGCCTTTTTTTGTTTTGATGCCGAAATTCTTTTGATAGTCAAGAAAGTTTTCTATGCCCACTTTTTGTAACAGTTTAACAGTCACGACGTTACGCGAAAATGACAGTGCTTTACGCAAACTGGTTTGCCCATAGAAGCGGTTGCTGGCGTTATTAGGTTGCCAGCCGCCGTTATCCGCGCTGACTCGCAACGGTTTGTCGTTGATCAGACTGGCGGCGGTGTAACCTTTGAGCTCCATCGCCGCGGCATAGACTATTGGTTTGATGGTTGAGCCCGGTTGTCTTTTGGCTTGAGTGGCGCGATTAAATTCACTGACTTTATAGTCGTAGCCACCAATCATGGCTAAGATTTCGCCGTTTTGTGGTGCGATTGCAATGAGCGCGGCTTGAGCTTTTGGTATTTCGGTGAATCGCCATCCAGTTTTACTGGGCTTGACTCGAATTAGGTCGCCCACATTGGCTATCTGAGATGCATTTCTGACGCGTCGAGCAATTCTGTCGGTGTCTAAGAAGGGTTGTACGCTGCTTAATCCATCGCCCCAGCTCAGTTTGGTGCGTTGTCCATTTTTGAGTATCACGTGTAATTCAGAGGTAGATACATCGGTCACAATGGCGGGATGTTGATTTCCAACAGTGGGTGTTTCGTCCAAGACGCCTTGCCATTGAGAAGACGGGATGGCTTTTTGTTCCGGTCCTCTGTAGCCGTGACGGCGGTGATAAGACAGCAATCCTTTTTTTACCGAGGCTTGGGCTGCGAGTTGCAGGTCTGAATGAATGGTGGTGTGTATTGAATAGCTTCCAGTGTAAGCTTCGTCGCCTAGCAGTTCTATGGCTTGCCGTCGTGCTTCTTCAGCAGGATATGAAAATGCAGGGTTTAATTTGACTTTTTCTTTAACGTACTTTTTTGCGGTGTTTGGTGCCTTCATGGCCTCGGTGTACGCGAGATAATCAATGTTTCCAAGGTGATACATGCGCTTCAAAATCCAGTTCCTGCGATTGATAGCGGCTTTGGTGTTGCTGACCGGGTTGTTGATTGACGGTGCTTTCGGTATGCCTGCAATCATGGCCATTTCAGCTAAGGTGAGTTGGTCTAAATTTCGGTTGTAGTAAGTGTTGGCGGCACTTTGCACGCCGTATGCTTGATGCCCAAGATATATCTTGTTCATGTACAGTTGCAGTATTTCTTGTTTGGTGTGATGGTTTTCTAAATGCAGTGCGATGAAAATCTGACGTAATTTTCGCGCAATGGTTTTATCGGAGTTAAGAAATAGTAGTTTCGCCAGCTGCATCGTGATCGTACTGCCGCCTGATAGTGACATTTCAGGGTTGAAGTATGAGCTCACTGCGCGCATTATGCTTTGAGGATCTACGCCTTTGTGTTTGAAAAAACGGTCGTCTTCAGCGGCGAGTAATGCTTGCTTAAAGAGCTTGGGTGTGTCTTTGTATTTAATGGTTTTGCGTGATTTGCTGCCAAATCGGCCAATGAGTTGTCCTTGCTTGTTGTAGATTTTCAGCGGCGCTTCGGATTGAATTTGTGCAATTTTAGATGCATGAGGTAATGTGGGTGAAATCACGATGTAGGAGCCACACCATGCGGCGATGATTCCTGCTGCAATGCATAAAATGGACACAACGATTGTGGATGAGGTAAGTTTGAGTAGCCAGCGCATTTTTTTTAAGTAATTTTCTATA
>JBCDEX010000172.1:0-3685 GCA_039178995.1 Pseudomonadota bacterium
AAACTCTTTTTTTGGCCACCCCGGTTGTTATAACACTTTTTTATCTAAAAACCCCTTTTTCGCCTTATCTGTTTTTCAATTTTTTAAGGCAATCCAGGGGTAACAACAACGACTCATATTGAACCTGTGAATGACGGCGAGACGCCCTCTGACGATGAAAATACAGACTGTTAAACAATTTCAAGGTCACTTTATTAACCAGAGATATTGGTGGCGAAAATGGCACACTCAGCACGCGGTTAGGGTGATCGGAGGCCTTGCTCGACTGATCTGAATGGTTGGCGCGGGTAAAGTGACCTCGTCCGAGCTGTCGACCAGAGGCCAAACAATCCAACCACGCGACGTTGTAGTCATAGGTGTGTTCAGATGCCTCGCTCAACTCAAAAAAATCATCCAAACTGTGGTACTTGATGGTCTCTTGCAACATCGACGACGACTTAACAGGTTGAAGCTGTATGTCCGCCCACGTAATCAATCCAGTCAGCCCAAGGCCTGCAATGGATGCGTAAAAATAATCTGTATTCTCTGTTGGACTACAGGTCAATCGCTGGCCATCACTTCGTAACAGTTCAAACGCCACCACAAAGTGACCAAACGTACCATTTCGGTGATGGTTTTTCCCATGCACATCATTTGCAATCGCACCACCCACTGTCACGTATTGCGTACCGGGCACCACGGGCAAAAACCAGCCCTTCGGTACAAAGGTTTGCAAAATGGTTTTCAGTAATACACCGCTCTCACAACGTAAGATGCCCAATTCAGGGTCAAAAGCGATAAACCGTTTGAGTTGCTTGGTGCTCAGCACCAAACCGTCTTTGTTTAAACAACTGTCGCCGTAGCTGCGTCCATTGCCATATGGAAGAAATGTTTGATCGTGTTGTGGCAATACATCATGACGCGACACCACGTAACCACCTTGTTGATCAGTAAATGGATACCGTCCCCAAGATTCAAACGTCATAGCTGATCCAGTTCAGAATTCAATGTGGTCAACAACTGACATGGATCGGGATTATTTCGAATGGGACGCCCCATGACCAAGTAATCACTGCCCCATTCAACGGCTTGTGTAGGTGTCACAATGCGCACTTGATCGTCTTGCGCTGCGCCTGCAGGTCGAATACCCGGTGTCACTAAACAAAATTTGGGGCCCATCGCTTCACGCAGCATCTTTGCTTCCACTGCCGAACACACCACACCGTCCAATCCAGACTGCTGTGTCAATGTCGCCAGCGTCAACACCTGTTGCTCAACAGACTGATGAACACCGACTGCAGGCAACTGCTCTTCTGACAAACTGGTTAACACCGTGACGGCAGTCAACATCGGCCGTTCTTTGAATGACTGAAGTGCCTCCATCGCAGCCGTGAGCATTCGTTCACCACCACTTGCATGCACATTCACCATCCAAACACCCAGCGACCCTGCCGCAGTAACCGCTTTCGCCGTCGTATTAGGGATGTCATGAAACTTCAAATCCAAAAACACATCGTAATTTTGTTTCTGAAGCATCTCAACCAATTTAGGCCCTCCGGAGGTAAACAACTCTTTACCCACCTTTAAGCGACACAATGACGGTGAGAGTTTGGATGCCATTTCAATCGCATCCTGTATATCGGAATAATCCAATGCCACAATGATTTTACGCTGCTCGTTCGCCGAGTTATTATTCATAATGATCAATCGCCTTTAATACCTTGTATCATTTTCACCATGCCCCATTGTTTACAGCTTGGACATTTCCAATGCAGTTTCTTTCCTGAAAAACCGCAATGTTGGCACTGATACACGGGACGTTCCGATACAATTTTGGTGAGCACTTCTTGCAGCAAGAACAAGTTTTCTTTATTTGCATTATGCGTCGCAGAGAGCTCGTAATCAATCAACTTTAACAACCCTTTTTGATTCGGGAAACGTTGTAAAAAGTTTTTCAGCTCCTCGCCTGCCAATGCTTGACTACCAGGATCTTTTTCCATTAACTCACACAATGCCAACACCACACTCACCGACGGCGTTAATGACAAACAGTGCTTTAAGTCTTTTTTGTGCGCTGAACTGTCATTAAGATACATATACGCTCGAGACAACAAACCCAACGCCTCTGGAATGAATTCTTTGTCTTGTTGAAACACACGTCGTACGTATTTAATTGCTTGCTCAGGATCCGTCTTGACCAAGGCTTGTTCGGCCATCAACAAACTGGCGCGCACACACCGATCATCAAGCTCCAGTGCCTGTTCAAGATGTGACTGTATGTGTTCTGACGATAACGAATGTTCGCAGCTCTCCACCAACTCACAATGATAATGAGCCATCTTACTCAAAAGGTAACGTTGCTCTGGTCGTCTGTCTTTAAAGAACATAGAGCGTGAACGTAGCTTGTCGGCTGTATCAAGTGCCTTGGACCAGTCTTGCTCGGCCTCATAGATATCCAGTAAGAACTTCAAACTCAAATCTTTGAGCTCTTTGGACTCAATCACCAATTCTTCCAACAGGCGCTCGGAACGATCGTACACCCCCGCCGACAGGTAATCTCTCGCCAGCTCTAGATGCGCAGTGTCACGCAAGCTTTTCCCCATGCCGGAGCGCGCCAATAAGTTCTGATGAATCCGAATGGCTCTATCCACTTCGCCTCGCCCACGTAAAAAATTACCCAGCGCCAAATGGATTTCAAATGTTTCTGTATTGACTTCTAAGGCATCAATAAAGGTATCAACCGCGTCTTCTGGCTGCCCCCCAACTAAATAATTTAACCCCTTATAGTAGGATTCTACTACGGACAAAGGGGTTTGCTTATCGGGGCGTTTTCCGTTTTTAAATCCAATGTACCAACCAACACCTACTGCAAATAAAAACGCCAGTAATAATCCTAAGTTCCACCAAAATTGATAGTCACTTTGAAATTCAAACACGGCATGGGTTCACTTTGGTCATGTAGTCAGTTTGACGTTACGCAGGCTCAGAGACAGATCGAATTTTATCCAGCTCTTTTGTTGTTTTCTTAAGTTCTTTAACCACCTTGCGCTTTTGATGCGACCCTTTCACAAGAAACACACTAGCAAACAAGCCCGATAATAAAATACCCGCCGAGAACGCCAACAACATAAACATCGACAAGCTGCCATTTACCTCACCGTATACCACCGAATCCAACAACACATTTCGGTCGTTTCCTAAGGTGAACATCACCACATACAAACTGACAACTAGCAAGACAATCAAGGTAAGAGTTTTTTTAATGCGCTTCATAAATAAACCTTTCTAAAAGTAACGTAATTCAAATGATGCCGACCAACGAGATTAACATGTGACACACAATGTAAACTCAATCACTGATCATACACTTCAATAAATACCAGAGTAACAAATAGTTAGGAGCATTATAACGAGGCAAGGAGTTTTAACAAGGCGCTGGACAAATATGCTCAGTCACGTGATTCAAGTAATGCTCGTCGTAACAGGATAATCCAACTGATTTAACGAATATTATTTGTAGTTAACGCGTTCGCGCAGTGCTTTACCAGGACGGAAATACGGAACATACTTTGCAGACAATTTAACTTGCTCACCAGTCTTTGGATTACGACCAATACGCGGCTCACGATAATGCAATGAAAAGCTACCAAATCCTCTCACTTCAACACGTTCGTTCCGAGACAGTGTGTCAGCGATATCGTCCAAA
>JBCDEX010000173.1:0-3663 GCA_039178995.1 Pseudomonadota bacterium
GTCCAGAGGGCGGCCCATCACGGAGAAAAGTCTGCGCTTACTTGGGCTAAAGGGATTGTCGGTAACATGGCTCGCCCGCCAAAAGGAAACGATCGAAAACAACTTGAAGGCGCTGCACTCGGCGCTTGCGATATCGCCATCGCGAACAGCTATTACTTTGGCGCATGGGTCACCTCTGACCAACCAGAGATTATCGACATGAGCAAAAAATTGGGCGTGTTTTTCCCAAATCAAAACGAGCGAGGCGCTCACATGAACATATCAGGCGCGGGTATTACAAAGCACTCAAAAAACACCGCCGAAGCCGTTCAGCTGTTAGAATACCTCAGCTCATCTGACGGCCAAGACTTTTATGCCAACATCAATCACGAATACCCAGTTAACCCCAGTGCCAACGTCAGTGAGTTAGTTAAATCATGGGGACATCCAATTAAAGAAGACAGCATTGCTGTTGAGCAGCTAGGGAAAAATAATCCACTTGCGATTAAACTGTTTGACCGCGCTGACTGGAAATAATCCCACATGCGTAACTGAATTGAGGTAATCAATGAGCGCCAGCAAACAACTTTCGCTTTATTTCAGTATTGCAATGGCGCTCATTATCTCACTGCCAATACTGTATGTATTCGCACATCTGTTTCTTATTGAAAACAACGATGTGTGGATTCATTTAAAAGAAACGGTGCTGGCCGACTACCTGATTAACTCCATCGCACTCACCGCATCGGTTGGTTGCTTAACCGCAATGATTGGCATCAGTTGCGCGTGGTGCGTTTCGCGCTACCACTTCCCTATGCGAGAACTGCTCCAATGGGCATTGTTTCTCCCCATGGCCTTACCCGCATATATTCTCGCGTTCACATACACAGGCTTACTAGACATAGGCGGCCCTTTACAGACCCTCATTCGTGAGGTGATGGACTGGCGCGTTAATGAGTATTGGTTTCCAGAGATACGATCCTTGGGAGGAGCGTGCCTGGTAGTGTCCTTTGTGCTCTATCCATACGTGTACTTGATGGTGCGAACCAGCTTTATGCAACAGTCTGACAGCACACTAGATGTCGGACGAAGCTTGGGACTGAATTCATGGGCGGTGTGCTTTAAAATTGCCATCCCCATGGCACGCCCCGCCATCATTGCAGGATGCTCACTTGTTATGATGGAGACCCTCGCGGACTATGGCGCCGTTCAATATTTTGGTGTCTCCACGTTAACTACTGGAATTTTCCGCACATGGTTTGGCATGGACAACCCCAATGCCGCAGCACAACTGTCGGCGTTTTTATTGTTCATCGTGTTCATTCTCTTGTATATCGAACGCTTATCAAGACAGCGTTCCAAATACCATCAGGACAATCCATCGTCCCCTCCTAAACGGATCACACCGTCAACACGCAATCAATGGCTCATGACATTGTGGTGCAGCGTGCCTGTCATCATCGGTTTTCTGATTCCCGTTGTGCAGTTGTTGATCTGGAGCACCTCTCGACTGAGCACTCTCAACACGGAATTTTTGACACTGTGCTGGCATAGCTTTGCATTGGCCAGCGTCACCTCCATCATGACATTGATGATCGCCTTAATACTTCACACACATCAACGCTTTTTCAAACAGCGATCACAACAATTTAGTATTCTTGTTGCCTGTCTCGGGTACGCTATCCCTGGCGTCGTAATTGCCGTGGGCAGCGTGGTCATCGCAGGCAAACTGGATCAGTTAAGCCAACAGCTTTTACCCAACCAAAGCTTGCTAATCAGCGGCGGCTTTGGCGTATTAATTTATGCGTATGTCGTACGCTTTTTAGCCGCATCCGCCAGCCCAATTGAAAATGGTTTTACTAAGATCTCATACCATTTAGACGAATGCGCTCAAAGCTTAGGCCTCTCACGTGCCAACGTCTTACGCCACATTCATTTCCCGCTAATTCGCAACAGCCTATTAACCGCGCTATTGATCGTATTTGTTGACACCCTCAAAGAATTACCCGCCACGCTGATCATGCGTCCTTTTAATTTCAACACCCTGGCCGTTCGCGCCTATGAATTGGCCTCAGATGAACGACTCGCAGATGCAGCACTGCCGTCACTAGCGATTGTCGCAACCGGTCTTATTCCTGTTATATTGCTGCATAAAGCCAGTTTATCTCAGACAGAATTAACACGGAGACACCATGAGTAAAACGCTGAGTATTGACGACATCAACGTCTCCATTGATGGCAAACACATCATCCATGATATGAACTTTGTCATACCCGAAGGGCAGATTGCCTGCCTTGTTGGACCCAGTGGCTGCGGAAAAACCACCATTTTGCGAAGCATTGCGGGCTTTCAAACAGTCTCGTCTGGAAAAATATCTGTCGCGAACAACGTCATCAGTAGCCCGACACATCAACTCGCGGTCGAGAAACGACGCATTGGCATGATGTTTCAAGATTATGCGCTGTTTCCTCACTTAACCATCGAGCAGAACATTTGCTTTGGCATTACGTCTCTGCCACCTCATGAACAGCGGTCACGATTACACGAGCTTTTAGAGCTCACTAATCTCGGCAACATCAGTGCACGCTACCCTCATGAGCTATCAGGCGGCCAACAACAGCGCGTTGCACTGGCGCGTGCACTCGCCCCTAAACCTGATCTGATGTTATTAGATGAGCCGTTCTCAAACATCGACAGCGAGTTACGCCAGCAACTGGCAAACGATGTCCGAAACATTCTTAAGACTGAGAACATCACTGCACTGATGGTGACACACGATCAATTAGAAGCCTTTGCCATCGCAGACAATATAGGCGTGATTAACAGGGGTTCTCTTGAGCAATGGGGAAGTCCGTACACCTTATATCACCAACCTCAATCTCGCTTTGTCGCAAATTTCATCGGACAAGGTCGCTTTATTACAGGTGAAGTCAGCGCAGACAACACCATTAAAACCTTTTTAGGCGAGCTCTCATTAGAGTACAATGGCATGACAATTGGGCAACGAACGGATGTACTTATACGGCCTGATGACATCATTCACGACGATGACAGCGGCCTTTTCGGTCTTGTCCTAGACAAACGATTCTTAGGTGCACAATTCTTATACGAACTTGAATTGGACAACCGTGAACGTGTACTCTGTTATGCTCTTAGTCATCATAATCATCGTATCGGTGAAAAAATCGGCATCAAAGCCGACATCGAACACGCTGTGTATTTTTAATTGGACGCGCCTCGAGTATTACCTCGTCGTGTTCTGACTCACATTAAGGTCGTAGCTTGGATTTATTATATTATATTTTAGCTGGTGCAGGCGTTGGTTTCGCAATTGGACTAACAGGAATTGGCGGTGGCTCGCTAATGACTCCCCTGCTCATTATGTTCGGTATACCTTTTCATACCGCCATCGGAACCGACTTGCTCTATGCTGCAATCACTAAAATGAACAGCGCCTATTTACATCATAAAAAACAAACCATTCACTGGCGCACCGTTTATTTACTTGGAATAGGAAGCATCCCCAGCGCCCTCATTACCGCTTATGTGCTCAGAACCTACTTTGAAGACTCAAACGATTACAAACATATCCTCACGCTGTCACTCGGCATCATGCTGATACTGACGGCCGGCGTGTTGTTTTTTCGCGACCAAATTCAAAATATGTTTGCGTCTCAATCCAC
>JBCDEX010000174.1:0-3660 GCA_039178995.1 Pseudomonadota bacterium
AAACACAACAGTTAAAAATAAAATAGGTAGAACAATTATGAAAACGTTTAAAAAGGCAGTATCTGTATTAGCGACGACCGGTTTAGTAGTCACGTTAGCCGCTTGTAGTAACACACAGCACACAAAAAAACACGGTCATGGAATCTCTAATGCTGGTGCGCCAACGCATTCAACTGGCTTGGGCGGTTCTGACCACTTGAAAGTAGGCGCTGGCTTAACCGGTACAAACGAATCAGGTTCATTTGCGAATAAGCCTGTTAAGGCAGTTTTCTATTTTGACTTTAACCAAGACGTATTAACGTCTAAAGCAAAAGCGGATATCAAAGCACAAGCAGCTAACTTACGTGGACGTGACGTTACTGTTCGTTTAGAAGGTCATGCTGATGAAATGGGTTCTAGAGAATACAACATGGCATTGAGCGAGCGTCGTGCGAATTCAGTTGCGTCTTACTTAAGAGCGTTGGGTGTGAGCGGTTCAAAAATGAGCATTGTTGCATTTGGTGAAGAAAAGCCAGCTGCAGATGGCAGCAGCTCACGCGCTCACAGCTTGAATCGTCGTGTTGAATTGAAGTAATTTAAACACTTCAATACATCCATTTGTTTAGAGAGAGGCTTTGCACTTATGCATCTAATTCGTCCATTTGTTAAACAATGTCTGATGGCATCATCGGCGTGTGTGTTTTTTTACACAAGCTCGGTGATGGCTGTTGATGTGGTTGATTTCAGTAAGGAGTCGCCGCAGCTGCAAGTACAGAAATTGAGAGAGCAAAATGGTGAGCAGCGTTTGGAGATTCAAACATTGCAGCAAGAGTTGATGCGTTTGCAAGGCTCTATCGAACAGTATGTGCATCGTTTGGCAATACTTGAAACGGACGTGGCCGCATTAAAAGCGAAAGCGGTTCAACAAGTTGCCCCAGCACCGCAACCAGAGGTCGAAGAGCCTCAAGCAACACTGGCTCCAACTGTTCAATCATTTGCAGCCGCAAGCGCGCAAGCAGATGCCGAGGCGGCCTCAGTAAAGCCTGTTGTTGAAAAAGTCGCTAAGAAAGTAGAGGTCGCTGCTGATAATGGCGGTGATTTAGAAGCTTACCAAGAAGCGTTTAACGCGATTAAAGCAAAAAAATACAAATCAGCAGAACGTCAATTGAAAGACTATTTGACGTTATTTCCTCAAGGTGAGTACGCACCCAATGCGCATTATTGGCTGGGTGAACTCAATTGGATTTCCCAGAAACATAAAACCGCATCCAAGTATTTCAGTGCGGTCATCAAACAGTATCCGAGCAGTGTGAAGTATGATGACGCCCGTTATAAAATGGCGATTATTCACAACCGAGCGGGTGAGCATACAAAAGCAAAGGCGTTGCTGAAGTTGTTGAACAATAATTCAAAGACGAAAGAACGTATTAAAAAACTGTCCACTGCGTTTTGGAATAAAAAGTACGCCAACTAATTAGCAGAGTATCCTTACTGTGCATCAATTGCGTATCAGTGAAATCTTTCATTCACTTCAAGGTGAAACAAATACCGTCGGTGTCCCGACCACATTCATTCGATTAACGGGATGTCCTCTTCGTTGTGGCTATTGCGATTCTGAGTACGCCTTTTCGGGCGGTGAGATGCTTTCTTTTGACGATATTTTAGAGAAAACCGCATCCTATCAACCACGATTTGTGACCGTAACGGGTGGCGAGCCATTAGCGCAGCCTAATTGTTTACCGTTGCTCAGTGCGCTGTGCGATGCTCATTACAGTGTGTCTATTGAAACCAGTGGTGCGCTTGATGTGAAAGACATTGACCCTAGAGTGTCGATTGTGATGGATTTGAAGACACCAGGATCTGGTGAATGCGGCCAGAATCGATACGTCAATCTTGACCATTTACGCGCGAAAGATCAGCTTAAGTTTGTTATTACCTCACGAGAAGATTATGATTGGGCGAAAGAAATTGTTATGGAACGTCAATTACATCAGGTCGTGACCGATGTGTTGTTCTCACCCAGTTACGAAGACATGAAACCGTTGAGCTTGGCGAACTGGATTGTGGAAGACAATTTACCGGTCCGTTTTCAAATGCAATTGCATAAACTGCTATGGGGCGATCAGCCCGGTTTTTGATACAGCTTAATCTGTGAGGCATGGTCATCTATCGTGTCACGCATCGTTTACGGAATTATTTCAGTATGACCTCACACTCAGCCGATACTTCTTCGGATGCCTCACAACGCCCTAAAGCAGTTATTTTGTTATCGGGTGGGTTGGACTCTGTTACGGCGTTAGCCGTTGCGATGCAAACACATGACTGTTATACCTTGAGCTTTGATTATGGGCAGTGTGCGACCGCTGAATTGAATGCCGCTCGACGCGTGGCGGAGCAATCAAACGTGGTGGAACATCGAGTGGCGACCATCGATTTGGGCGTGTTGGGTGGCTCGGCTTTGACGGATAAAGACATTGGCATTCCGGATGCCGCTGCGATTGAGTCTGATCTCGATCACGCAATTCCCATCACCTATGTACCAGCACGCAACACCATCTTTTTGTCGTATGCGTTGGCATGGGCGGAAGTATTGAATGCGGATGCGATTTTTATTGGGGTCAATGCCGTGGATTATTCAGGCTATCCTGATTGTCGTCCCGAATACATTGCAGCGTTTCAATCCATGGCGTCATTGGCGACGAAACAGGGCATTGAAGGGCGTGACGTTCAGATCATTACGCCGTTAATTGATTTGAGCAAAGAACAGATTATTGTGCTTGGCACGCGTTTGGGCGTAGATTACGCACAAACGGTGTCATGCTACCAAGCAGATGACCATGGCGCCGCCTGTGGTATATGCGACAGCTGCTTTTTACGTCAACAAGGGTTTGCTGCGGCGAACCTTGCTGACCCGACTGTGTATCAAGGTAAGGCAACATTATGACGACATCATTGGATTCATCTTCCCATTCAGACTCTCATTCATCGTCTGACGCTACACCGATAACGGTATGTGTCCTTGGCGGGGGGAATTTTGGTACGGTTATTGCAAACATCTTGGCTGAGAATGGACACACTGTGCGATTGTGGGTGCGTCGTCAAGCATTGGCCGATGACATTAATCAGCGCCATGAAAACGCACAATATTTACCTGGTGTGGCCATCCATGAGGGAGTTACGGCCTATACGGACTTAGCGACATGCGTTGATGGTATGGGTATTGTGTTCATGTCGATACCGAGTAAGTCGGTTCAGCAGGTGGCCAGTCAAGTGGCGCCACATCTTGAGCCAAATGCGATTGTAGTGAGTACGACCAAAGGCATCCAAACGGATGGGTTTAAGTTAATGAGTGAGTTGCTTGAAGAGGAGTTTGACGGCCATCCAGTGGTGGCGATGAGCGGCCCAAACATTGCGCCTGAAATTGCACAGAAACAATTTTCAGCGACGGTGGTTGCTCATGAATCGTTGGCGGTGTGTGATCAGGTCGCCGACATCCTGCACAATGCGTATTTTCGGGTGTATTCAAACACTGATCGCTTTTCAGCTTTATCTATCCAGTACTTACTGAAAACGAGCCCATTGTATTTTTCACCATAGACTTATAATGGGGTGACCAAAAAATTGACCCCACCTTAGGTCAACAATATCAAAATTCCGAGATAGCAGATTTGTAGACCCTAA
>JBCDEX010000175.1:0-3652 GCA_039178995.1 Pseudomonadota bacterium
ATTATCTCAGCTGGCCAAGCTCGACCTCTCTGAGGATGCTTCGGTCAAGCTTCAATCCAGTTTGAACGACATCCTTGAGATGGTGGGGCGCATTCAATCTGCTGATACCGAGCAAATCGCCCCTCTGTCAAACCCCTTAGACGCCCATCAAATATTGCGTGATGACGAAGTGACCGAAATCAACCAGCGCGATGCATTATTGAGGAACGCCCCTGACACACAAGATGGATTGTTTTTGGTTCCCCAAGTGATCGAATAAAGCACTCGTCATCTCAGCAACACACTTTTTATTTCATTGAATAACCGTTATCCAAGGATTTACCATGCATGATTTGAGCTTAACATCGCTAAGCGAAGGACTGCGTCAAAAAACGTTTTCCAGCGTTGAACTCACACAGCACTTTTTAAAGCGTATCAAAACGCATGACACGCTCTATAACAGCTTTATTACCGTGTCAGAAGACACCGCTTTAACTGCAGCAAAAGCCGCTGATGTACGCTTGGCCGCAGGCAATGCACCGGCGCTTTGCGGTGTGCCAATTGCTCACAAAGACATTTTCTGCACACAAGGTATTCGAACCAGTTGCGCGTCTAAAATGCTGGATAATTTCATCTCGCCATACGATGCCACCGTTGTGTCAAATATGGCTAAGCACGGCATGGTTAGTCTTGGGAAGACCAATATGGATGAGTTTGCGATGGGCTCATCTAATGAAACCAGCTACTATGGTGCGGTGAAAAACCCATGGAACACCGAGTGTATTCCGGGAGGATCATCCGGCGGTTCTGCTGCCGCGGTTGCCGCGCACTTATGTCCAGCCGCCACCGCATCAGACACCGGGGGTTCCATTCGTCAGCCTGCCGCACTGTGTGGATTGACCGGATTAAAGCCCACCTATGGCCGCATTTCACGATTCGGTATGATCGCATTCGCATCAAGCATGGATCAAGCAGGCACCATGACTCATTCAGCCGAAGAGGCTGCGTTATTATTACAAACGATGGCCGGTCACGATCCAAAAGACTCAACCAGTAGCCCTCACTCTGTCCCCGATTACAGCCAGTCACTTAGCAATGACATTAACGGTCTGACCATCGGCTTACCAACAGAGTTTTTCTCAGCCGATTTAGATCCAAATATTCGAGCGCTTACCGACGCAGCCATTAACGAACTCACTCAGCAAGGCGTCAATGTCGTCGAAATATCTCTGCCCAACATCGATTTATCTGTGCCAACCTACTATGTACTGGCACCTGCCGAAGCATCCACCAATTTGTCGCGCTTTGACGGCGTGCGCTATGGTCACCGATGCAACAACCCAATTGATTTAAATGACTTATACAAACGCACTCGAAACGAAGGCTTTGGCGAGGAAGTTAAACGGCGCATCTTGATTGGTACCTATGTACTCTCTGCTGGTTACTATGATGCTTACTATCAGCAAGCTCTAAAAGTACGACAATTGATTAAACAGGACTTCACTGAGGCCTTTAACAACGTCGACGTGATTTTATGCCCAAGTACCCCTTCAACTGCATACCCCATCGGCAGTAGAAACGATGATCCCGTTCAAATGTACCTAGAAGATTTGTACACCATCGGTGTCAATTTAGCTGGATTGCCTGGCATGTCCATTCCCATTGGTCAATCGGACGGGCTCCCTGTCGGTATGCAATTGATTGGTAATTACTTTCAAGAAGAGCGCCTACTTAATATGGCTCATCGCTATCAAACCGTTACTGAATGGCATCTTCAATCACCAAGTAATCTATCTGAGGGGTCATAAACAATGCAATGGGAAACTGTCATCGGACTTGAAATCCACGTTCAACTTTCGACAAAAAGTAAATTGTTTTCAGGCAGCTCAACCGCGTTTGGCTCAGACGCAAACACACAAGCCAATGTGGTTGATCTCGCACTGCCCGGCATCTTACCTGTGCCGAATAAAGACGCCTTTAAATACGCAATCATGTTCGGACTGGCAGTCAATGCCGAGATTAACAAGCGCTCTGTATTTGATCGAAAAAATTACTTCTACCCTGACTCACCTAAAGGCTATCAAACCACCCAACTCGACCTACCCGTTGTAGGTAAAGGTTATATTGATATTCACGTTGGAGAAGACAACATAAAACGCGTTCGAATTCATCACGCACATCTTGAAGAAGATGCAGGAAAATCATTGCATGAAAACTTCCAAGGACAAACGGGCATTGATTTAAACCGCGCAGGAACGCCATTGATTGAAATTGTGACCGAACCGGACATGCGCAATGCAAAAGAAGCCGTCGAGTGCTTCCGTAAACTGCACACCATTGTAACCTATCTTGGAATTTGTGATGGCGACTTATCACAAGGGTCAATGCGCTGTGATGCCAACGTATCGATTCGCCCACTCGGCGAAGACACACTCGGCACCCGAGCCGAAATAAAAAACATCAACTCATTTAAGTTTGTCGAAAAAGCAATCAACGTCGAAGTTCAACGTCAAATAAACGCGCTTGAAGACGGCGATACACTGACACAAGAAACTCGATTATACGATAGTGAGAAAAATGAAACTCGCTCTATGCGCAGCAAAGAAGAAGCAAATGATTATCGCTACTTCCCTTGTCCCGATTTACTGCCCGTTGAAATCGACGACGCGTTCATCGACGACATTAAAGCGTCGATGCCAGAGTTACCAGAGCAAAAGAAACAGCGTTTTATAGAGCAATACGCACTGTCAGACTACGACGCAGAGCAACTCACCAATTCAAAAGCCATGGCGGAGTATTTTGAAAACGTATGTAAAGTTTGCAGCGACCCTAAGCTGAGTGCAAATTGGATACTCGGTGAGTTACTGGCTACGCTCAACAAGAACGACATCGACTCGCGAGACATGTCGAACTGCCCTGTATCAGAGCAATCATTAGGACAGTTAATTCTACGCATTACCGATAACACCATTTCAAGCAAGATTGCGAAAAAAGTATTTTCATTACTTTGGGGCACTGAGCAAGACGTTGACAGCATCATTGAAGAACAAGGTTTTTCACAGGTCAGCGACAGTTCAGCAATCGAAACCATGGTGCAAACTGTTATCAACAACAACCCTCAACAAGTTGAGCAATTTAAAGCCGCCGACGAGGCCAAACGCAAAAAAATGGTTGGCTTCTTTGTCGGCCAAGTGATGAAAGCCAGCCAAGGCCAAGCAAACCCTGCCATGGTCAATGACATATTAATAAAGCTCATCGGCTAACACATACAGAGACACACATAGGAGTCACAAAAGATCATGAATGCACCTGTAAAGAAAAAAGACAAAGCGGTCATCACCGACGAAGTATGGACAGACGAACGCATCCGCCTGTTTCTCGATGTCCTTCCAAGCGACGGCGTCAATGTGGATTTTCATCGTTTACTGAAAGCCTATCAAAGCATGCGCAGCGATGACTTTAAACAATTTGTCGACTATTTCAAAGAAGCTGGTGGTGACATCAACGCACAAAACAATCAAGGGAAAACCTTAATGGAGGTCATTGCACCTCATAAACACAGTGCGCCTTATCTTGCGACATTAAATGCATAATGCAAAATAAAAAACAAAAAAATCCCAGATTATCTGGGATTTTTTATGCTTGTCGTTCTTTATTGATTACGACGTTCTTG
>JBCDEX010000176.1:0-3595 GCA_039178995.1 Pseudomonadota bacterium
CCCGCTGGATGGCATTCATCATTGGAATCGCATGTACGGCAAAAAAGGGTTTTTGCAATATCAATGTTTGATACCTCCCGAGGTGGCCAAAGAAGGAGTTAGAGAGATGCTGTCTTGCATTTCTAACGCGCAAGCGGGTTCGTTTTTGGCGGTGTTGAAAGCGTTTGGTAATAAGCCATCCATCGGTGTGTTGTCGTACCCGACCGAAGGCGTTAATTTGGCGTTGGACTTTCCATATCAAGGGGAGAAAACGTATCGTTTATTTAACACCTTAACCGACATTGTGCTGCAAGCTGGCGGTCGTATTTATCCAGCGAAAGACGCTCATATGAGTGCGGAAGCATTTCAGACGTTTTACCCTAAATGGAAGATCGTTGAGGCATTAAAAGACCCAAACATCAGCTCGTCTTTTTGGCGACGAGTTACGGGCGATGGAGTTCACGATTAAAGCGATTATATGATCATCGCTATGTCGCTCAATCAATAATTAATACACGACATATGGGACACTCAACATGAGTCAGAAAGTTTTTATCATTGGTGCAACCTCCGCCATTGCGGAATCGTATGCGCAATTATGTGCGGCACAACAGGCAGAGCTTTGTCTGCTGGGCCGTAATCAGGATAAATTGAAGGCCATAGCCGATGATTTAACCATTCGTGGCGCTCACAAAGTGAGTGTCATTACGGCTGACATCAATACACTGGTCTCCCATGCTGAACACATTCAAACCGCGCTGTCAGAGTTGGGTGGGCTGGATGTGGTGTTGATTGCGCACGGCACCTTGCCAGATCAAGCACAGTGTCAACAAGACGTCACTCAATGTTTGAGTGAAATTAACACGAACGGAGTCAGTACCGTGAGCTTGTTGTCTCAGGTGTCTGAGGTCATGGCGTCACAAAATTCAGGGTCCTTGGTGGTTATTTCATCGGTGGCAGGTGATCGAGGGCGCCAATCTAATTATGTGTATGGCTCGGCGAAAGCGATGGTGAGTGCATTTGCAGAAGGGTTGATATCTCGTTTTGATGGATCAGGTGTGCACGTTGCGTTAATTAAACCTGGGTTTGTTGATACGCCAATGACACAAGCATTTGATAAGGGAGCGCTATGGGCGCAGTCGGAGGATATTGCACGTGCCATTAAAACTGCGATTGAGAAAAAGCGCAGTATTGTCTATGCCCCGTTTTTTTGGTGGGGCATTATGCAGATCATAAAAAACATTCCGACGTTTGTGTTTAAGAAACTGTCTTTATGATGTGTTGATACTTATTTTGTACCAATTTAATTGTAAGATTCATTTAATATAAGGGTTTGATTGTGAATTACGACGTATTTAATGGTGACGCCGATGGTATTACCTCTCTCGTTCAATTGAGATTAGCGCAACCGAAAGACAGTGTCTTAGTAACAGGCGTCAAGCGTGATATTTCATTGTTGAAAAAGATCAAGGTGCAGGGGGGTGATGACATCACCGTGCTAGATGTCTCACTGGCAAAAAATCACAGTGCAACGCTCGATGCGCTTGAGCAAGGTGCGACAGTTTTTTACGTTGATCATCATGCGCAAGGTGATCCAATTGAGCATGAACGCTTTACGCCGTTAATTAACACAGCTCCGGACGTGTGCACCGCGTTGCTGGTCAATGGGCATTTAAAGGGTGTATTTCCTGAATGGGCCGTGGTCGGCGCGTTTGGTGATAATCTCAAAGACAGTGCTCGTCGGTTGGCACAACAATGTGGTTTGAGTGAGTCTGACACAGGTGCCTTGGGTGAATTGGGCGTGTTGTTAAATTACAATGGTTATGGGCTGAGTCTTGACGATCTCCATTTTGCGCCCGATGAGCTGTATTCTTTGCTACTGAATTACACCTCACCACTGGACTTTATACGCAATAATCAAACAGATTTTCTTAAGTTGAGAGATGGCTATGCTGAAGATTTAGCACGCGCTGAAGGGCTTGAACCGTGTGCTCAAACGACAGCGGTTAGGGTCTTTCAATTGCCTAATGCGCCGTGGGCTCGACGAATTAATGGGGTGTGGGGGAATGAGTTGGCGAATGAGTCGCCGGATTTGGCGCATGCGGTGCTGGTGGGCAAGCCCAATAGCTGCTTTATGGTGAGCGTACGGGCACCGCTCAACAACAAGCAAGGTGCAGGCACGCTGTGTTCACAATTTAAAACGGGTGGGGGGCGCGAGGCGGCCGCAGGGATTAATGACTTGCCAGAAATAGAGATGGCGTCGTTTATAGAGGCCTTTTCTGCGTTTTATGCAGGTTAACGTGTATTTTTATGGCTTATTTAGGTTGCGAGAATGGAGTTTAGCAGTCATCAAATAGATGTGTGATTGATTGGATTTTATGTTTATATCTGTTAAAAATAGCGTTAAAATGCAATAAGTGTGGAATGAAGCATTGTTTTTACGTTCATTTTACGTGAGTGAAAGTGATTTTGTTTGAGACGTTTGTGCATTTCGGCTATGATGTGCTCCACTTTCTTTTTTGAGTTAAACTGGAATGTAAGTTTCAGAGAGTAAGTAATTAAGTTATTAAGAATAGGTTTGTTGGGAGACAACTATGAAAATAAAATTGGGAAAAATTGTTGTGCTTGGTGCAACGTCAATGTTGACATTAGTGAGTGTAAATGCACTTTCTGCTGATTACGACGTTCGTGAGAGCATGAGTGATGGTTATAGTAATTCTGACAATTCAGGCATAGCTATGATCGATTTCGATGGAGGCGATAATGTCAGTGAGATCAACCGTACAAACCGTTTCTATGTAGGCGGTGGTGCTGGTGTTTCTAAACTTGATATCGATAATTCAGAGGACACTAGCGTTAAAGTTACGGATGACTCAGACACAGCGTATGAAGTGTTTGCGGGATACTCTTTCAATGATAACTTCAAACTTGAAGGCTATTATTCGGACCAAGGTGAAGCACTTCTTGAAGATGCCAACGGGAATGAAGGCACATTGGGTTATCAATCAATGGGTCTTTCAGGTATTTTAGCATTGCCTGTATTGGATCAATTGGACGTGTTCTTGAAAGCAGGTTACAGCAAGTATGAATCTGACAATGAATCAACGGCTGTGTCACAACGCGTTTTACAAGACAAAGATTCAGGTGCTCACGTAGGCGTTGGTGTTGAATATGCTGTGACAGATAACCTTGGTTTGCGTTTAGGTTATAATCTTATCAACGAAGATTCTTCAGAATACGCGGCTGCAAACGTTGTGTATTACTTCGGCGGTACGCCAGCTCCACAAGTAATCGAGCCGATTGCTGCACCAATCCCAGCTCCAGCTCCACCACCGCCACCACCTGCTCAGCAATTAGCAGACTTGGCAAAAAATGTTTATTTCATTACCAACAAAGCTACGTTAACGACCAGTGCTAAACGTGCACTGGATGATGCAGCTCGTGTATTGAAAGAGCATCCTTCGTTGAATATCTCTGTTAGTGCTCACACGGATAGCCGTGCATCTAACAGTTATAATCAAAGCTTGTCAGAACGTCGTGCTCGTAGCGTAGTTAGCTACTTGTCAAGTGTAGGTATTTCTTCTTCAAGAATGTCATCACGTGGTTACGGTGAGTC
>JBCDEX010000177.1:0-3530 GCA_039178995.1 Pseudomonadota bacterium
GCAAGAACTGCCAGGCGAGGGCGCCTTTTATGGGCCTAAAATTGAATTTTCATTAAAAGACTGTTTGGGACGTGTGTGGCAGTTGGGTACCATCCAAGTTGATTTTTCAATGCCAGGTCGTTTGGATGCGACGTATGTGGATGAAAACAGTGAACGTCAAACACCCGTTATGTTGCACAGAGCAATTTTAGGGTCATTTGAGCGTTTCATTGGTATTTTGATTGAACAATACGAAGGTGATTTGCCCACCTGGTTGGCGCCGACGCAAGTGGTTGTGATGACAATTACTGAAAAATACAATGAATATGCCCAAAAAGTGGCAAAAACATTGCAATCTAATGGGTTTAGAGTCGATTTAGACTTGAGAAATGAGAAGATAGGCTTTAAAATCCGCGCTCACACCTTGCAAAAAATCCCTTATCAGCTAATTATTGGTGATGAAGAGATGAACAATGAGACAGTGTCGGTACGAGCAAGACGAGGCGGCGATTTAGGCGCTTTTGATCATACGGCGTTGATTGACCTATTGAGCACTGATATTAACAGTCGCAGCAAGCGTACAAACGAAGCGGGAGCTTAATTATTAAGAAAGGTAAAAACCGTTCTATTTTAAACGGTGACATTAAAGCCAAAAATATACATTTAATTGCCGCCGATGGTGAGCAAATAGGCATTGTGTCCATTGAAGAAGCGTTGAAAGTAGCTAAAGAGGCTTCATTAGATTTGGTGCAAATGAGCGACGGTGACCCTGCGGTCTGTCGTATCATGGATTTTGGTAAGCGTTTGTACGAGCAGAAGAAACAACGTTCTGCCGCTCGTAAAAAGCAAGTGCGTACCACGACTAAGGAAGTGAAGTTTCGTCCAGGGACGGACATTGGAGATTATCAGGTCAAACTACGCAACCTGATCCGTTTCCTAGAGCATGGCGATAAGGCCAAAATTACAATCCGCTTTCGCGGACGTGAGATGGCCCATCAAGAGCTGGGTATGGATCTACTTAAACGAGTAGAGGCAGACTTAGAAGAGATTGGCACGGTTGAGATGTTTCCAAAAATGGAAGGTCGTCAAATGACCATGGTTATCGCCCCGAAAAAGAAGAAGTAATTACCGTTTAGACGAGGTTACTTTGTTTATTAATTCCAAGGCACAAGCCGTCGTAAGATGAGTTTTAAGCTAAACGCCTTGATGACAATGCGAGTGAGAAAACTATGTCAAAGAAAATGAAAGTCCACAGTGGAGCTGCAAAGCGTTTTAAAAAAACCGGTTCAGGTATTAAACGCAAGCACGCTTATAAAAGCCATATCCTAACCAAGATGACCACAAAGCGTAAGCGTAATTTACGTGGTACGGAGTTGGTAGATGCATCTGATAAACCATTGATTGAGCGTATGTTGCGCATTAAGTAAGTCACTTAATGTTCGGTATTATCAATTACGTCATCGTTTTTATAAGAGGAAAGTTCCATGGCTAGAGTCAAACGTGGTGTTGTCGCAAATCGTCGACACAAGAAAGTATTAAAGCAAGCGAAAGGGTATTATGGTGCGCGCAGTCGTATCTATCGTGTTGCAAAACAGGCAGTTACGAAGGCGGGTCAGTACGCGTATCGTGACCGTCGTCAAAGAAAACGTCAGTTCCGTCAATTGTGGATTGCGCGAATAAATGCAGGTGCAAGAGTAAACGGCCTGTCTTATAGCCAGTTCATTTCTGGATTGAAGCGTGCGGGTATTGAATTGGATCGTCGTGTATTGGCTGATTTGGCTGTGCACGATAAGCCAGCATTCGCTGCATTGGTTGAAACAGCCAAAGTGGAAGCGGATAAAGTGATGGCGACCATTAAAGAGAATAACGCAGCACGTGATGATGAGATGCGAGTGAAAAAAGCCGCAGCGAAAGCAGCACGTGAAGAGCGTGACGCAGCGAAAAAAGCTGCTAGAGAAACACTGAACGTGTAATGTTTTATAGCGAACTAAGAAGGGAAGGGTGAATACTCTTCCCTTTTTTTATGTTTGATCCACTTCATCCGTTAACAGAGTGGATTAATTTGATAAGCCATGGTGAAACATCATGGTTATTCGGTACAATGAGCGTTTAAATAGTACTCGATGGGTGTATGCCCGCACATGACGACACAACGATAAAGGTTAAGAGCGCATGCAAGATTTAGATCAACTTCAAGCACAAGCCTTGGAGCAGATTGATACTTCTGAAAACTTGATGGACTTGGACGAAGTTCGTGTTCAGTTTTTAGGTAAAAAAGGGAGTATTACGTCACAGTTGAAAACGTTGGGGCAGTTAGAGCCTGATCAGAGAAGGTCAGCTGGTGCGGAGATCAACCAAGTTAAGCAGCGTGTTCAAGAGTCGATTCAGAAAAAGAAAACACAATTAGAAGCCCTTGAACTGGAACGTAAGTTGTCTGCTGAAACCATTGATGTGAGTCTCCCTGGGCGTGGTTTGAAGCAAGCGAACCTGCACCCTGTTACGCGTACCATAGCGCGTATCCAGAAAATTTTTGAAGGCATTGGGTTTGAAGTGGTCGAAGGTCCTGAAATTGAAGACGATTATCATAATTTTGAAGCGTTAAACATTCCAGCGCATCACCCTGCTCGTGCAATGCACGATACATTTTATACAGAAGACGGTTCGGTATTACGTACCCATACCTCACCTGTGCAAGTGCGTGTCATGGAAAGCCAAGAACCGCCGTTGCGTGTGATTTGTCCTGGACGAGTGTATCGCTGTGACTCGGACTTAACGCATACGCCGATGTTCCATCAAGTAGAAGGTTTGTTGATCGATACCGACGTCAGTTTTGCAGATCTGAAAGGGATCGTTGAGCGCTTTCTGCAGCTGTTTTTTGAAGATGATGCATTAAATGTGCGTTTCAGACCGTCATATTTTCCATTCACAGAGCCATCAGCTGAAGTTGATATTTCATGTGTGATGTGTGCTGGTGAAGGGTGTCGTGTCTGCAGTAAAACAGGTTGGCTGGAGGTGATGGGCTGCGGCATGGTGCATCCAAATGTGTTTGAATACAACAAAATTGACGTTGAAATGTTCAGCGGATTTGCATTTGGCATGGGCGTCGAGCGTTTGGCTATGTTGCGTTATGGCGTGAATGATTTGCGGTTATTCTTTGAAAATGACATGCGATTTCTAACCCAATTTGCATAACTCACTTAGCTGAGTATGACATTAACAAGATGATTGAGATGATATGAAATTTAGTAAACAGTGGCTGTCAGAGTATGTGACATTACCTGAGACCGATGAATTGGTGCACTTGCTCACAATGGCGGGCTTGGAGGTGGATGCGGTTGAGCCTGTGGCCACTGAATTTTCGGGCGTGGTGGTGGGAGAAATTGTCTCCATTGAACAGCACCCGGACGCAGATAAATTAAGAGTGTGCCAAGTAAAGGGTTCGTCTGATGAATTGGCGCAAGTGGTGTGTGGCGCTGCCAATGCACGTGTAGGGATTAAGGTGCCGTTTTCTGAAGTGGGTGCGGTGCTGCCCGGCGACTTTAAAATTAAAA
>JBCDEX010000178.1:0-3492 GCA_039178995.1 Pseudomonadota bacterium
CCGCCGTGAGCATGCCGCTCACGCCAGTCAGCTGCTTAATCAAATGATACTGGCAGGTGTTGGTGTCTTGGTACTCATCCACTAATAAGTAACGAATCTTATGTTGCCATTGAAGCAACACCTCGCGATGTGCATCAAACAGTTTAACTGGGATATAAATCAGGTCATCAAAATCCACCGCGTTATACGCTTTCAAAGCCTCCACATATCGCAAATACACACGTGCCAAACGCTGCTCTTGCTTAGACTGCGCTTGCTGAACCGAATCCTCAGGTGAGATCAATTGATTCTTCAACCATGAAATTTGGTTTTGAAAAAACTCAACCATGTCTTTGTCGATGTCATCGAGCATCAACAATTCTTTAATCAGAATGTAGCTGTCGGAACTGTCGAAAATCGAAAAGCCATTTTTCAAGCCAAGCGTTTTCAGCTCTTTGCGGATAATACTCAAACCAAGGTGGTGAAACGTTGAGACCCGCAGCGACTTCGCTTTGTCGTTGCCCAGCAACTCGGTCACGCGGCTTTTCATCTCACGCGCGGCTTTGTTGGTGAAGGTCACCGCGGTGATGTGCTTTGACTGATATCCGCACTCATTAATTAAATGCGCGATTTTTTGTGTGATGACACTGGTTTTGCCGCTGCCCGCGCCGGCCAGTACCAACAAAGGACCAGACAAATAGCGGACCGCTTCGCGCTGCGGTGGATTGAGGTGATTCAGAGAGCTCATGAAAATACTTGGGGATAACCGATTAATGGCATATTCTATCAGCTATTCCATCAAAAGGCGTATCCTTTGACTCAATCCAAACAACAACTTAAGCAAAAGAGCCTGGTGCTCGACACACTCAAGGCGCACATGTACTGCATGCAGTGCGCTGCACCGTTAGTCGCCACGCTGCTTGACCATGAATGGCGAGCGGCCTGCTCCAGCAACGACTGCGAGTTTGTGTTTTGGAACAACCCCACGCCCGTAGTCGCGGTGTTAGTAGAGCATTTAGACGAGCACGGCGGATCGCATGGGTTTGTGTTGGCACATAATGTGCTGTGGCAGCACCCACACTATTCGGTGATTACTGGATTTTTAGAGGCCGACGATGAGAGCACCGTGCTGAGCGCTCAACGCGAAACCTTGGAAGAGTTGAATTTGCACGCAGTACGCCATCACTACATCGGCAATTACTCCAACACTAGCACCAATCAGCTGATCATCGCCTATCACGTGCAAGCCGTTGGTGAGCTCAAGCTCAATCACGAGCTGGATGATTTCAAATACATACCACTGGAAACAATGTCAGGATGGTCATCAGAAACAGGACAAGCCGTGGGGGACTTTGTGATTCAGCACACACAAGGACAGGTGCATTACATTGAGTATTGATGTCTTACAATGCCTGCTACGTTTTACCTTGCTCTATTATTTCCATGAATCTAACGGGAGTCGAACCTCTGTCACAACCCATTTCAGTCCGCGCCGACTCATGATGACGTTGGTGTCGGAGGTGAGACCATGCTTGTTGGGCACACGCACCGTGATTGTACTTAGAGAATCTAAGTACAATCACCTTTTTGGCCGAGTAACATTCGTCTCTTGATCACTGATCTCATCACCGCTTGACTTTCTATGGCTTTCACCACGATGGTTCGACGATTCACTGCCAAAAACATCCATAATCGTTGACGGGGTGACGGTGGTTTCAAGCAGGCCACCGACCACGGTCGCCGCCATACCCGAAGCCAATGCAGCAAAAGGATTGTCGTTTTTTTTATTTGAGCCCACGCCCATTTTTTCCGAAATTTGACGCTTCATATTGACGCGCACCGCCTCAAAATCAATGTGATGTTGTAATTTGTCTTGGTCATTGGTTTCAACCGCTGAGTGGATGCCGGCCATGGTTAAAAAAGGAGAAGCCACAGCATAAGCAGCGACCAACAACACAGCGAGGAGCAAAAATTTTTTCATTTAGGGGAGTTCCATGGAAATAAAACGTCTTATCAACACATAACGCACCAATACGGTGACAACGGACTGCCATCATATTCGCACATGCGTCTCTCGTAAAAGCGTTTTATAATGGGTTTACAGATTGAGTGAAGCGCACCAAACTCATAAAGTCCATGATCAACGTCGCCATTAACCGAATGAACACCATCTCAAAACAACCGATGGGATACACTCTAATGGATGATTTTTTTTATTTGTACCGTATGTAGTGTCTCATTAACCCAGTGCCGCTAACACGAAATGGCGGATTGATTGATCGACACTTCGATTTCGCCCAATCCTGAATTAAATTCAAGGTAGGCTTGCCTTCGAATATCGGTATTCACAACGGCGTTTTCAATCAAGGTTTCTTCAATGTACGATTCCTCACCCAGCACTTGAAACATGCATTCAGACGCTTCCACGACTTCTTTAAACGCCTTAAACAGGACGTCTTTGTGTCCGTTTTTTCCTGCGAGCAACGTATTTTGGAACGCCACAGCCAAACGCACCACCGTAGCTCGTTGTTTGTTATCCGCTGGGTAGCGTTGATCGATTGAGGCTTGGAGGTCATCGCGCAGACCATCTTGATCACGATCAACGCCTGCTAAAGTAAATGATGCATTGGTGTTAACCGTTTCAGTAATTTTAACAGGTACTTCAGTCTTCACAACGTCCGCCATCTTAACAGGCACGGTCGCCTTAACCGATTCAGCCGTCTTTACAGGTTCAGTCGCTTCAACAGGACCGGTCGTCTTGGCAACTTCCGTCGCTTTAACAGGATCCACCCTTTTGACTGGCTCCGTGCTATGCGTTGATGCAGGTAGTTTGGGGGTCTGAACAACCGATTCAGGCACCACTTCCGGCATAAGCGCACGAATCGATTCCGGCACGAGAATCGACTCAACCACAGGCTCCGGAGCAGAGGCACGATCCGGTATGGAGATAAACGGGGGGCCTTGCGTAGGGGATGCATGCGACACCACGCTTGTGAAACTTAGTAAACACACCAACACACTCAAACGGTTTTTCATTACGTGTCATCCATTCATTTAGTGACCATTTGTAAAAAGACACAATCCGTTGCACTGTCAGGTCTCTCAAACGCCTGCGTCATTAAAAATTTAGCGCGTTCACTGCGTTAAATCAACCCCTTTTCAGACGCATTCATTCACAGTCAACGACTTAAGCGAGCGAATACATTTTCTCGTTTTATTCCTACCAAAATGAAAAAATCAGCCGCCCCACATTGAGCGATTTGAATGACTTGTGGTACTCAAATCCAAATTACCATAAGCACAACGGCAGGCGATCACAATCGCCAGCCCCGACAACCATTTACACCAACCAATCTTGTTATTGGAAATCATGACATGGGCTACGCCCATCAAACCCAGCAGCATGACTGGAAACGCGAGTGACGCAACAACGTAGGTCGATGTCGCTGCGCCCTCAAGTTTTTCAAGCGTATAGAACGTAGCGCACGCAAGCAACGGAACCATCACCACTGC
>JBCDEX010000179.1:0-3491 GCA_039178995.1 Pseudomonadota bacterium
CGCACAATCGTTTGATTCGGAGTTGATTGGCGATGAATCGTTAAGCGGTCGCCCAATGGGGCGCGTTATTAACCCGTTAAAGGATATGGGTGCCGCCATTGACAGCGCAGAGGGGGGTCGACCGCCATTGGTCATTCACGGTGGTCAATCACTGGCTGGTTTGGAATACACATTGCCCATGGCCAGTGCTCAAGTTAAATCGTGTGTGTTGTTGGCTGGATTATACGCTCAGGGTGAGACAGCTGTCATTGAACCAGCGCCGACACGAGACCATACAGAGCGTATGTTGCGCGGCTTTGGTTACGAAGTGAACAGTGATGGTTTGATCTCTTCGTTGACTTCGGGGGGTGAGCTAACGGCTTGCGATGTGGACATTCCTGCGGACGTGTCATCAGCGGCGTTTTTTATGGTGGCTGCGAGTATTATCCCTGGGTCGGATGTGGTGCTTGAACACGTCGGAATCAATCCAACGCGTGACGGTGTCATTCGTATCTTGAAAGGCATGGGGGCGGACATTGAGTTACTGAATTCACGTGAAGTGGGTGGTGAGCCAGTTGCGGATGTGCGTGTGCGTTATGCTCCGTTACAGGGTGTTGTGATTCCTGAAGCGCTTGTGCCATCAGCCATTGATGAGTTTCCTGTACTGTTTATTGCGGCCACACAAGCTGAAGGCGAGACCTTGTTGACGGGCGCGGAAGAGCTGCGAGTGAAAGAGTCGGATCGCATTACTGCGATGGCTAACGGTTTGGATGCGCTGGGTGTGACGACGGAGGTGTTGGATGACGGCATTCGCATCATCGGAAAGCAGCCAATCCAAGGCGGCCAGATTAATAGTTTGGGCGATCATCGCATTGCAATGGCGTTTGCGGTGGCAGCTCAGGTAGCGGAAGATAATATTACGATCAATGACTGCGCCAATGTGGCCACATCGTTTCCTAATTTTATAGAACTGGCCCAGACGGCTGGTATGAGTGTAAAGGTGAGTGATGAGTGACTCGAATGAATGGCCTGTGATTACGGTCGATGGTCCTGGTGGAGCAGGTAAAGGAACGTTATCGGCGTTGTTGGCAGAGCATTTTGGCTGGCATTTATTGGACAGTGGTGCGTTGTACCGCGTGGTGGGGTATGCGGTAGAGCGTAAAGGCTTGTGGGATGCTGATACGCAAACATGGGCAGAACTGGCGCAGCAGTTGCCGGTGACTTTTCCTGTGGTAAACGGAGCGGTTCGTACGCATTATGACGGGGGCGACATCGAAGACAGCATTCGGACTGAAGCCGCGGCAAAGTATGCCTCAATTGTGGCAGCGGATACAGGGGTTCGGGCAGCGCTTATGATGCGTCAGAAGTCGTTTGTCAGAGCCCCTGGGTTGATCGCAGATGGCCGCGATATGGGGAGTGTTGTATTTCCAGGTGCGCCGTTGAAAGTGTTTTTGACCGCCAGTGCGGAAGAACGAGCTAATAGGCGTTATTTTCAGTTGAAAGAAAAGGGTGAAAGTGTTACTGTCGCGACCCTCTTAGCGGATATTGAAGCGCGTGATGAGCGAGATCGAACTCGCGCCATATCGCCTTTGATCGCAGCACCTGATGCCATTGAGTTAGACAGTACGAACATGAGCATTGACGAGGTGTTGACTTATATCCTTGAATTGGCAAAGCAGCGCCAATTGGGTTAAGGGCAACCGCAATAGATTGTTGGATATTTACCGTGTTTTTTATCTTGGCCTTAAAACACGTAAATGAAATTAAATTAGACCATGTGTAAGGCCGTATGCATGGAATAGCGTTAGCTAAAGGTAAATCTTATGAGCGAGAGTTTCGCAGAATTATTTGAAGAAAGTTTAAAGACCGTTGACATGGAGCCAGGCTCGATTGTAACCGGTATTGTGATTGACATTGACAGTGATTGGGTCACCGTTCACGCGGGTCTTAAATCAGAAGGTGTTATTCCAGCAGCAGAATTTCACGATGAAAACGGTGAGATTGATTTAAACATCGGTGACGAGGTTCAAGTATCTCTTGAATCGGTTGAAGACGGTAATGGCGCAACACGATTGTCTCGTGAAAAAGCGAAGCGTGCAGAAGCTTGGAAATTCCTAGAAAAAGCATTCGAAGCAGAAGAAGTTGTAACGGGTGTGATTAACGGTAAGGTGAAAGGTGGCTTTACAGTTGACTTGAATTCAGTTCGTGCGTTCTTGCCAGGTTCATTGATCGATGTGCGCCCAATTCGTGACACAGCGCATTTAGAAGGCAAGCCGTTAGAATTTAAAGTGATGAAGCTTGATCAGAAACGCAACAACGTGGTTGTGTCTCGTCGCGCCATCCTTGAAGACGCGAACAGCGCTGAGCGTGAAGAGTTGTTGAAAAACTTGCAAGAAGGCATGGAAATTAAAGGGATCGTTAAAAATATCACCGATTACGGTGCGTTTATCGATCTTGGTGGCATTGACGGCTTGTTGCACATCACCGATATGTCTTGGAAGCGCATCAAGCATCCATCAGAAGCGATTGCAATCGGTGACGAAATTGACGTTAAAGTATTGAGCTTCGATCGTGAGCGTAACCGAGTATCACTCGGTGCTAAGCAGCTAGGTGAAGATCCTTGGGGCGAGATCAAAGTTCGTTATCCTCAGGGATCAAAAGTACAAGCGCGTATCACAAACTTGGCAGATTACGGTTGTTTTGCTGAGCTAGAGGAAGGCGTTGAAGGATTGGTTCACGTATCTGAAATGGATTGGACATCGAAAAACGTTCATCCGTCTAAGATCGTTCAAGTGGGTGAAGAAGTTGAAGTAATGATCCTTGATATCGACGAAGAGCGTCGTCGTATTTCATTGGGTATTAAGCAGTGTCAAGACAACCCATGGTCTACGTTCGATAGCACGCATACGAAAGGCGATAAAGTGAACGGTGTGATCAAGTCAATTACTGACTTCGGTATCTTCATTGGCTTAGACGGCGGCATTGACGGCCTAGTGCATTTGTCTGATATTTCGTGGACAGAGCCTGGTGAAGAAGCGGTTCGCGCGTTCAAGAAAGGCGATGAAATTGAAACAGTGATCTTGAGCATTGATTCGGATCGCGAGCGTATTTCCCTTGGCATTAAACAGCTAGAAGAAGACGCGTTCTCAACGTACGCTGAAAACAACGCGAAAGGCACAATCGTTACTGGTACGGTTAAGTCGGTAGAAACACGTGTTGCGATCATTGAGTTGACCGAAGAAGTTGAGGGTGTGTTGAAAGCATCTGAAATCAGTCTTGAGAAAGTCGAAGACGCGAGCGCCGTGTTAAAAGTAGGTGATTCAGTCGAAGCGAAGGTAACAGGAGTTGACCGTAAATCACGTCAATTAATGTTGTCGATCAAAGCGAAAGACTACGAAGATGAAAAAGACGCAGTGCAGAACTTGAAAGAAGACGCAGCACCTGCGACAACACTTGGCGACTTGATCAAAGAACAGATCAACGCTGAAAAATAAGCTCGGATACTTGCGATA
>JBCDEX010000180.1:0-3460 GCA_039178995.1 Pseudomonadota bacterium
GTTGGTTAAACCGAAAGCAGCCGAAGCTGAAGGCTTATTGAATAATCTACGCCAACGTGGCGAGTAAGAGTGATTTAAGATGACGACATTGAATAATAACTTTCAATTCATGGATGTGGCTCGACAAGATCCAGCGAAGCTTGACGCTAAAGTGAGAAGCTTACAGTTTGTTGAGATTTATGAGCCGTTTCAGAAAAAAGAAGTTACCCATCAAGCACATCGTTGTTTGGATTGCGGTAACCCGTATTGTGAGTGGAAGTGCCCAGTTCATAATTACATTCCTAATTGGTTGAAGCTTGCATCAGAAGGAAAGATTTTTGAAGCGGCAGACCTTGCGCATGAGACAAACTCGTTGCCAGAAGTGTGTGGACGAGTGTGCCCTCAAGATCGCTTGTGTGAAGGCGCGTGTACCTTAAACGCTGAGTTTGGCGCGGTGACTATTGGATCTGTTGAAAAATACATTACCGACACTGCATTTGCGATGGGCTGGAAGCCTGATATGTCGAATGCGCCTGTTACCGACAAGCGTGTGGCGATTATTGGGGCGGGTCCTGCGGGATTGGCGTGCGCTGATATTTTAGTACGTAACGGCGTAAAGCCAGTTGTGTATGATCGTTATCCTGCCATTGGCGGATTGTTAACGTTTGGTATTCCTGAATTCAAACTTGAAAAAGACGTCATGGAAAATCGTCGTCGCGTGTTTGAGGAAATGGGCGTTGAATTTGTATTGAATACAGACATTGGCAAAGACGTTCAATTCCAGACCATTTTGGACGAATACGATTCTGTGTTTTTGGCCATGGGTACCTATTCGTATATGAAAGGTGGTTTCCCTGGTGAAGAATTGGATGGTGTGTATGAGGCGTTGCCATACTTAGTCGGGAACGTAAAACATAATCTTGAGTTTGACTTGGGCGAAGATATGTACACGGACCTCAAAGGAAAGCGTGTCATTGTCTTAGGCGGCGGTGATACGGCGATGGACTGTAATCGAACCGCAATTCGTCAAGGTGCGGAATCAGTGATTTGTGCTTACCGTCGTGATGAAGAGAATATGCCGGGTTCTAAAAAAGAAGTCTTGAACGCGAAAGAAGAAGGCGTGGAATTTTTGTTTAACCGTCAACCTGTCGAGATTATTGGCGATAATGGTAAAGTCACTGGCATTAAAGTGGTTGAAACACAGTTGGGTGAGCCCGATGAAAATGGTCGACGACGTCCGGTGGTGATTGAAGGAAGTGACGCCGTGTTAGGTGCCGATGCGGTGATTGTCGCGTTTGGTTTCCAACCGAGCCCTGCGGACTGGTTTGCCGACGTAGACGTGAAAGTCAATGACTGGGGTGGTGTTATTGCCCCTGAGAAACAGGCGTATCCTTTCCAAACAGCGAACTCAAAAATTTTCGCAGGTGGCGATATGGTGCGAGGATCAGACCTTGTTGTGACTGCTATCTGGGAAGGTCGGCAAGCGGCCGAAGGCATTCTAGACTACTTAGAGGTTTAAACGTAAGGCGTTGAGCCGCTAGAAAAGGTCATTGAATAAGTCCGAAAATGTCATTTTTTGTTACTATAATCTGTGACAAGCTAGATCATAGTAACACTATATTCATTGGTCATCTTTCATACGGAGCGCCCTACACATGCCAAGTTACAAAGCCCCTCTACAAGACATCAATTTTTTACTTAAAGATGTATTTGATGCAACCTCTCACTATGCTACGCTAGATAACTGTCCCGAAATTACAGAAGACGTAATCGATGCCATCATCAATGAAGCGGCTAAATTCGCGGAACAAGTTGTGGGCCCATTAAATGCGGTCGGTGATGCTGAAGGCTGTCAGTTCAATGACGGCAAAGTCACAACACCAACAGGTTTTAAAGATGCATATCAACAATACGTAGACAATGGATGGGTTGGCTTAGGCTGTCCAGAAGAGTTCGGCGGACAAAATATGCCACCGTCATTAGGCAGTGTTGTGTCGGAAATGATCGGCGGTTCAAACTGGGCTTGGAGCATGTATCCCGGGTTGAGTAACGCGGGTATCGAATGCATTGGTGCTCACGGTTCTGAAGAGCAAAAACAAACCTACCTTCATCATTTAGTTAAAGGCTCATGGACGGGTTCTATGTGTTTGACGGAACCTCATTGTGGGTCAGACGTTGGTTTGATCAAAACAAAAGCCATTGCAAATGCCGATGGCAGTTATTCAATGACGGGAACCAAAATTTTCATCAGTGGTGGTGATCATGATATGGCCGACAATATCATTCACATGGTGCTGGCGCGTGTTGAAGGCGCACCAGAAGGCACAAAAGGTATTTCTTTGTTCATCGTACCGAAGTTCATTGTCAACGAAGACGGTACATTAGGCGAGCGCAACACTGTAAATGCTGGATCAATTGAGCATAAAATGGGGTGTAATGGGTCAGCGACATGTGTCATGAACTTTGATGGGGCAAAAGCGTTCATCGTGGGCGAGGAAAACAGTGGATTGCAGCAAATGTTCACGATGATGAACACAGCGCGAATCGGTACGGCGCTGCAAGGTATGTGCATTGGTAATAATTCATATCAAGGTGCGGTAGAGTACGCAAAAGAACGTTTGCAAATGCGTTCATTAAGCGGGCCTAAGAATGAAAAAGGGCCAGCGGATCCAATCATTGTTCATCCTGATGTACGTCGTATGCTGTTAACGCAGAAGTCATTGATCGAGGGAAGCCGTGCGTTGGTGTATTGGTTGAATCAAGAAAATGATAAGTCACAATTTGCAAAAACGGACGAAGAGCGTGAAACGGCTGAAGCCATTCTAGGCATGTTAACTCCGTTGGCGAAAGGGTTTTGTACCGAAGTCGGTAATGAGGTCTCTGCGATTGGTATTCAAGTATACGGTGGTCATGGCTTCATTCGTGAACATGGCATGGAGCAGCACGCTAGAGACAACCGAATCTCAACTATTTGGGAAGGCACAACAGGAATTCAAGCATTGGACTTGATTGGTCGTAAAGTGCTTGGATCGGGCGGTGAATTATTACGTGGCGTGACTAAAATTATACACAAATACTGTGAAGCAAATAAAGACGACGCATTACTTGCGCCATTTGTAGAGAGCTTAGCGGCTCGAAACAAAGAATGGGGCGAAGTAACAATGACCGTCGGTGCTGCTGCTATGGAGAATCCAGATGAAGTAGGTGCTGCGAGTGTGGATTACTTGATGTTTGGGGGCTACGTGATTCTTGGTTATTTGTGGTCAAAAATGGCTCAAATTTCACAAGCTAAGATTGATGCTGGAGACAATAATCCGTTGTATTTCAGTAAAGTACATACTGCAAAATTCTATTTTGATCGCATCATGCCTAGAACGAATGTTCATTTGCAAGCCATGAAAACAGGCTCAGCAAACTTGATGGACATTCAAGAAGAGCACTTCATTATTTCTTAATGGTGATGCCGACGTGTGTTCGTCGA
>JBCDEX010000181.1:0-3442 GCA_039178995.1 Pseudomonadota bacterium
ATGGTGTTGATCACTCAGTTTGTGGACAATCCTCACGGTTATGGGCGAATTTGTCGCAATGACGCCGGTCAGGTTGTCGCTATTGTTGAGCAAAAAGACGCCAATGAGGCGCAACAGCAAATTAAAGAAGTAAACACGGGTATTTTAGCCGTCGACAATCGTCATTTACACGATTGGTTACCTAAATTGAGTAACGATAATGCGCAAGGTGAGTATTATTTAACCGATTTGGTGGCCATGGCGGTTGAAAATGGATTTGAGGTCAACACGATGCAGGCGCATCATGACTATGAAGTACAGGGTGTTAACAGTAAGACTCAATTGGTTGAGCTGGAACGAGTGTATCAAACAAACCGCGCGTTGCAGTTGCTGGAGCAGGGCGTACATGTCATTGATCCGGCTCGCATTGATGTGCGCGGAGAGCTAACGGTTGGCGCAGAGACATTCATGGATGTGAACTGTGTGTTTGAAGGCACTAACGTCATTGGAAAGGGCGTTCATATTGAGCCTAATTGTCTCATTAAAAACTCCGTGATTGGGGACGGTGTGGTGATCAAAGCAAACACTCTGATCGAAGACAGCACGATTGAGAACGACTGTGAACTGGGTCCGTTTGCTCGAATTCGTCCGCAAACGCACTTAAAAGAACGTGTGAAAGTGGGCAACTTTGTTGAAACTAAAAAATCAACGGTGGGCGTTGGATCTAAGGTAAATCACTTGAGTTACATTGGCGATGCCGACATTGGTGAGAACTCAAACATTGGTGCGGGTACCATCACCTGCAATTACGACGGCGTGAATAAGCACAAAACGATCATCGGCAATGAAGTGCGCATTGGCAGCAACAGCAGTTTGGTGGCTCCTGTTGTGATACATGACCGAGCGACGACGGGTGCAGGTACGGTTGTGCGCAGCAATGTTGAGCGAGAGCAATTGGCCGTCAGTGGCGGTAAGCAAAAAAACATATCGGGCTGGAAGCGTCCAGAAAAATAAATTGGTTGTCTACTCTGACGACAGCCATTGAATTGTGTGTGATTAAAGAGATCAGTGTATGTGTGGAATAGTAAGCGGCATTGCGCAGCGTGATGTGTCAGAAATCTTGTTAGAAGGTTTGAGGCGACTTGAGTATCGGGGCTATGACTCTGCAGGGATTGCAACCATCAACTCAGATAATGGGTTAGTTGTGATGAAAGAAGAAGGCAAAGTCGCCCGTTTGGAATCGAGTTTACATGAGCAGCCATTATTTGGTTCGGTTGGGGTTGCCCACACGCGATGGGCCACGCATGGAAAACCGTCAAAAGAAAATGCGCATCCTCAAGCGTCTATGCCGATTGCATTGGTGCACAATGGCATCATTGAAAATTTTGAAGAATTGAAAGACTCTCTGATCGGCGACGGTTATCAATTTCAGTCTGAGACCGATACGGAAGTCATTGTGCACTTGATACACCATCAAGTCAGTCAGGGCGACTCGTTGTTGGAAGCGACTCGTACCGTGATTAAAAAACTTCACGGTGCGTATGCATTGGCCATCATTAATGAAAACGAGCCGGATGTCGTGATCGCAGCGCGTCAAGGCAGCCCGTTAGTGATTGGTGTGGGGATAGGTGAGTACTTTGTTGCGTCGGATCAGTTGGCGTTGCGCCAAGTGACGGATCGATTTGTCTATCTTAAAGAAGGCGATATGCTTGAGTTAACGCGTGATGGATTCACGATCTGGGATGCGGATCAGCAGCAAGTTGAGCGCCAAGAACAGCAACTAAAAGACGAGCAAAACGCTGTTGATAAAGGCGAATTCCGACATTTCATGTTGAAAGAAATTTATGAACAGCCTCGCGTATTGCTTGATACGATGCAAGGTCGACTGACGTCAGAAGCGGTGTTGCCGGAATCGTTTGGTTTGGAAAGTAAGGCCATTTTTGAGCAATTGGACAGCATACAAATCATTGCGTGCGGTACCAGTTACAACGCAGGTTTGGTGGCTAAATATTGGTTTGAAGAGCTGGCGGGCATCATGTGTTCTGTTGAAGTCGCCAGTGAGTTTAGATACCGCAAGCGAGCGCCGCAGAAAAACACCCTGTTAATTACGATTTCACAGTCGGGTGAAACAGCGGACACTTTAGCCGCATTGCAGCAATCAAAAGGCGACTACATTGCCAGTCTGACCGTGTGTAACGTGGCGCAAAGTGCCTTGGTTCGAGAGTCGGACATTGCGGTGTTGACGCATGCAGGTCCTGAAATTGGCGTGGCATCGACCAAGGCGTTCACCACTCAATTAACAGCGTTGTTGCTATTGGTAGGTGCTATTGGCAAGCAAAATGCCTTAGGTCCAGAGCTGGAGCGCGAGATTTGTCAAAATTTACAGCAATTACCAGAGCTCATTGAACAATGCCTGACATTGGATGAACAGATTAAAAAATTGGCCGAGCAATTCAAAGACAAACGCCATACTTTGTTCTTAGGGCGTTCGACCATGTATCCCATTGCCATTGAAGGTGCACTTAAGCTTAAAGAAATCTCGTACATACACGCAGAGTCTTATCCCGCAGGTGAGTTGAAGCATGGGCCATTGGCACTGGTGGATGAAGACATGCCGATTGTGGCTGTGGTGCCGAATAATGACTTGTTGGATAAAGTGAAATCCAACTTGGAAGAAGTGCATGCGCGGGGGGGTAAACTCTTTGTGTTTGCAGATGCCGACACAGGTTTGGATAAAAATGAGTCTATGAATGTGGTGGTTATACCGTCAGTGAACAGCATCATCGCGCCCATTGTATACACGGTTCCGTTGCAGTTGTTCTCGTATCATGTGGCGGTTCATAAAGGCACGGATGTGGATCAACCCAGAAATCTGGCTAAGTCTGTTACGGTTGAATAGTGATGAATTGCGTTGAGTTTCCGAATAGCGCCGAACAAGTGTTTGGTCGG
Organism: Pseudomonadota bacterium; assembly: GCA_039178995.1. Classification (GTDB taxonomy): domain Bacteria; phylum Pseudomonadota; class Gammaproteobacteria; order Pseudomonadales; family JBCDEX01; genus JBCDEX01. The sequence goes on from JBCDEX010000181.1 coordinate 2,929, forward strand.
GAACAAATTGATGAAGCGATTACACGTATGTGTGCAGAGCTCTCAGTGGCTCTGCATGATCAAAATCCAGTCGTATTAACGGTATTAAATGGTGGATTGATATTTGCCTCAGACTGTTTGAAACGATTTTCATTTCCTTTGGAAATAGACTGTATTCATGCGACTCGCTATGGCGATGCCACCCAGGGAGGTGAATTGGAGTGGAAATCCGAGCCGTTAATTGACTTGGAGGGGCGCACGGTTTTATTGTTGGATGATATTTTTGATGAAGGCATAACACTGGCATCCATCCAAGAATACTGTTTAAATAGAAAAGCATGCAAAGTATACAGCGCTGTATTAGTTAAAAAAAATAAGAAACGATTGATAGAATACCAGCCTGATTTTTTTGCGTTAAAAGAGCGCAAGGATCAGTTTTTATTTGGTATGGGCATGGACTATAAAGGCTATTGGAGAAATTTACCTGCTGTATATACAGTAACATAGCATATTATTTTTCTTCTAAAAACAATGG
>JBCDEX010000182.1:0-3355 GCA_039178995.1 Pseudomonadota bacterium
CATAGATCAAAGCTAATCTTAGGAGTATGTATCCGCGCCAGTCGAGTGGTGAGCGCTGGGGACTTCTGCCGGTCACCTCACACCCTTCCATTCTATGGCACAAGGCGCTGAGTTGTTCCGAATCATTGAGTGAATCGTCCAGTTGTTTGATGCGCTGAATGCTGATCAAACCAGACTGGATGGCGTGATGTGCTGCCAATTCATTATGATGGCTGGCTGCGGCACTCATGGCAAAGCCATGTCCGTTTCCGGTGATGCCGCGTTCAACGCTGGCGCGTATTTGTTGAATTAATTCGCGGATGCGTTGCTCTTCGTCAAATCGAACCTTGTGCGCTGTATCGTTGAGTAAGTCTTGAGCGCTTGCTCTGTTGTTGATCAGCGCCTTGGTAGAGAGCCCCCAAAATGCAGCTAAGTGCCCCTCGGTGTGACGTGTAATCTGTGAAAAAGCGCTCAGTCCACCCGTGCACGCCGATTGCTGCTGCTGTACGGTGAGATAATCGTGGTCACCCACCCCTAATTCTGTGAGGCAGTTCGTCATTAGCGGAAGCAGTGACAGCTCATCAAGTGACAACGCTGGCAATTTGAAACGCGTGTCTTGATAGATCAGACCGTTGGTGGCTTTTGGATAAAAACGAACGGTATCGTTGAGTTGATGAACGTCAGTTCTGGTGTTGATCTCTGGAATGTCACTTAATGTTAGCTTCGGTAGTACGTTGGGGTCGTCTTGTTGTTCTTGACGTTGCGTGAGTTGCGCTGCCAGATTAATGATCTCTTGAGTTTGCTCGTGGCTTAAGGACTGTGCTGTTTTACTTAAACGATCGGCTTCTTGTTGCGCTTTGTTCGCATCGAGATCACTGTCTGGTGCGACGAGTAAACGTACGCGATGAGTGTTGTCTAATAACCAGCGTTGGATCAAGCTTGGAATGTAGCCTGGATCGACAATGTGCGTACGAATGTCATTCAGCACCGCATCAATGTCCAATAATTCAATTGGGTTGCCGTCGTGCAGAGCCGCAGGCAGAGCCGCCAGCATCAACGACAGACCATACGGATAAGAACTGCCTGTGACTTCTCGTTGTTTTAACTCGAGTTGATGCAATACCGACTCCACTAAGGATTGATCCACTCCGTTGTCGACAATGTGTTGCAGAAGCGCCAATATTTGCTCTTCAAAGGCGTCGATGTCGTCAGATTTTGCACCTTCGAGCCCACAGCAAAAGACAATTTCTTTGCTGCTGGTGTCGACGCCGCACAGTGACGATGGCGATGAACCCAGTGGGGTGGTTTCTAAGAACTTTTGAAGTGGCGATGAGCTGTTATCGAGTAGCACGCCAGACATCAGTTGCGCTTCCAGTACGTCTTTGAGTGCGATGCTGTCTCCGAGCATCCAACTGAGTAAAAAATAATGTTTGCTGTCGGCTGAATCCGTCGCATTGTCCGCTTGGTAGGCGTAGCGTTCTTCGGCAACGCGAGGTTGCGTAAAGCGCACTTGTTGTTCAGCGCGCAAGGTGTCGGTTTGACGGGTAAATCGATTGAGCGCACGCACTTCAAATTGAGCTTGGTGCTCACTGGCTGGAATGTCGCCAAAGGTCATGAAGATGGCATTGCTTGGGTGGTAATGTTTTTTATAAAACGCGACCAGCTCGTCGTGCGTCAGATTGGGAATGTCTTCAGGCTTACCGCCGCTGTTGTACTGATAGGTGGTGCCGGTATGAAGGTGCTTGCTGAGTGCTTGCCACAAGGTGGAGCTGATGGAGCTCATTGCGCCCTTCATTTCGTTGAATACAACGCCTTTGAACTCGAGCCCCGATGCTGGGTTACTGGGTTCTGAAAACTCCATGCGATGACCTTCTTGTGCAAAATCAAGCGGGTCTAATCGAGCAAAAAAGACCGCGTCTAAATATACTTGGAGTAAATGATCAAAGTCTTTCTTGTTTTGCGTAGCAAATGGGTACGCAGTCCAGTCGCTGCTGGTAAAAGCATTCATAAACGTATTGAGTGAGCGACGAATCATCATAAAAAACGGATCGCGGACGGGAAATCGTTCGCTGCCACATAAAGCGGTGTGCTCTAAAATGTGTGCCACGCCGGTTGAGTCGGTCGGCAAGGTGCGTAGAGCGACTAAAAATACATTCTCAGAGTTGTCGGCATCAAAATGGTAATGCAATGCGCCCGTTTCTGTGTGACGATAGGCTTCTACACTGACGTTGAGTGTATTAATGACTTGTGTGTGTAGGTGTTCAAATGATGAGGTCATGGAGGTATAGGGTCGCTGATAAGTAAAAATATATAGTACCTAGATTGGCATCATTTATAAATAAGAGGGACGAGAAATGAACTAATGAAAAAAACACGACTCCTACCCTAACAATATGCATCGATTGCGATGCATATTGTACGCAATTAAACGTTACAACTAAACGTCACAACAGTTACGATACAAGAGGTACTATGAAAGCTGGACAGATCGTTCTTATTTGCTGTGTTGCACTTGCGCTTATTGCATTTTTCTTCTTTGACGGCGCGCAGTACTTAGATTTCGAATTGATTAAATCCAAGCAAGGTGAATTGCAACACTGGGTTGCTCAACATCAATTATTGGCGCTGCTTGGGTTTTTCGGTGTGTATGTTTGTGTGACCGCTTTGTCGATTCCTGGGGCGGCGGTGCTGACTCTGTTGGCGGGTGCTTTATTTGGCCTGTTGAAAGGGTTTGTGATTGTCTCGTTTGCCAGTACCTTAGGCGCAACATTGGCATTTTTAGGCGCTCGATATTTATTTAAAGAGACTGTGCAAGAAAAGTTTGGCGACAAGCTCAGTGTCATTAATGACGGCATTGAAAAGGAAGGTGCGTTTTATTTGTTTGGGTTACGATTGGTACCACTCTTTCCATTTTTTGTTATTAATTTGGTGATGTCCATTACCTCAATTAACACACGAACGTTTTATCTTGCGAGCCAATTAGGTATGGTGGCTGGAACATTGGTGTACGTCAACGCGGGAACGCAATTGGCTCAATTGGACGGCGTATCGGGAATTTTATCGCCTGGATTGATTGCATCGTTTGCCTTGTTGGCTGCATTTCCATTCATTGCCAAGCGTTTGCTGGCTGTTCTTAGGAAGGCTGAATCATGACCGCATATTCTCCACCAGATACATTCGATGCAAACACCATTGTTATTGGAGCTGGGTCCGCAGGGCTGGTCAGTGCCTATATCTCGGCTGCAGTGAAAGCGAAGGTGTACCTGATTGAAAAACACCGTATGGGCGGCGATTGCCTCAATACCGGTTGTGTGCCCAGTAAAGCGCTGATTCGGTCGGCGAAATTTGCTCAGCAATGCCGTCAAGCGGAACATTA
>JBCDEX010000183.1:0-3349 GCA_039178995.1 Pseudomonadota bacterium
CCCAGACCATCTCAGGGGCTGCCCGTTCAGTGCAGGCTAGTGCCAGAGCCCTCTCCATTGTGGGTGCTAAGTTAAACACCAACTACGAGTACAGTTCAGGAATCCAACTGGCGTTTTTCCCCTTTCTCCTAGACCCCGCCAAATCCATCCAATTATTTAGATAATTAATTAATAATCGGCAACAGGTCTTCTGCTAACCTGTCGCAATGGTTCGGCCGATTGTGTGGAGGAATTCGTTAATATTTCAGCAGCCTTCGCCGGCAGATGCAGAAGAGGACGATGAGCTGTTCCAGGCCATGAAACTGGCGTGACCTGCTCGAAGTACCAAGCAAGTTGGTTCGTACAATGGCCGCAGTTCGCGATCAGAAAGAGGGCGCAGCAGCTTAATGCTGATGTGTTGTTAATTTAAGATTTAATTATTTAGGAGTCTAAAATGGCTTTATCAAAAGATGACGTATTAAATGCAGTAGCAGAAATGAGCGTAATGGATATCGTTGAGCTTATCGAAGCAATGGAAGAGAAGTTCGGTGTAACTGCAGCGGCAGCTGTTGCAGTAGCAGCACCTGCAGCTGGCGGTGACGCTGGCGGCGCAGCAGCAGAGAAAGACGAGTTTGACATCGTATTGACATCTGCTGGTGACAAGAAAGTAAACGCAATCAAAGCAGTTCGTGGCATCACAGGTCTAGGCTTGAAAGAAGCGAAAGAATTGGTTGACGGCGCACCTTCTACATTGAAAGAAGGCGTTTCTAAAGCAGAAGCTGAAGAAGCGAAAGCAGCACTAGAAGAAGCTGGCGCATCGGTTGAACTTAAGTAATTTGTTGAGTTCAACGCGTTAGTAACAGGTAAGGCTGGCAGCAATTTGCTGTTGGCCTTTCTCTGTTTTATGTTGTTTGGTTTTAACGCGTTAAACAATTGTTCAAATACGCACCTGCTCACACAGTGACGTAAGTGATTATTTGAACAATTTTTTATTGCAAACAGTCGGAGTGGGTTTGTTTATCCGACTTTTTTAAATACGTAATGATCGAGGATTGCAGATGGCTTATTCATACACCGAGAAAAAACGGTTACGTAAGGATTTTAGTAAATTGGACGCAGCAACTGCGGTTCCTTATTTACTTGCAATCCAAATGGATTCATACCGTAAGTTTACTCAGTCTGACACGCCAATTGATCAGCGTATCGATGTCGGCTTGCAAGCGGCATTCAAATCGATTTTTCCAATTGTCAGCTATTCAGGCAATGCAGGGTTGGAGTATGTTAGCTATCGCCTCGATGAGCCTGTGTTTGATGTGTCTGATTGTCAACTGCGTGGCGTGACGTATTCTGCGCCATTACGCGTTAAAGTGCGTTTGGTGATTTACGATAAAGATGCGTCCGAAAAGACCATCAAAGACATCAAAGAACAAGAAGTCTATTTGGGTGAAATCCCGTTGATGACCGATAACGGTACGTTTGTGATTAACGGCACAGAGCGTGTTGTGGTATCGCAATTGCATCGTTCGCCAGGTGTGTTCTTTGAGCATGATAAAGGTAAGTCGCACTCGTCAGGTAAATTGCTGTATTCAGCGCGCGTTATTCCTTACCGTGGTTCGTGGTTGGACTTTGAATTCGACCCGAAAGATCTTGTGTTCGTGCGCATTGACCGTCGTCGTAAATTGCCTGCAACAATTCTATTGCGTGCCTTGGATTATTCGGCAAAAGAAATTCTCGACGAGTTTTATGACACCAGCTGTTTCCACATCAAAAAAGACGGCATTGTGCTTGATTTGGTGACGGAGCGTTTGCGTGGTGAAGTGGCCAGCTTTGATATCGTCGACGGCAAAGGGAAGGTGATTGTTGAAGAAGGGCGTCGTGTGACCCCAGGCAATATCCGTGCGCTTGATAAAGAAAAAGTAAAGCAATTAAAAGTCCCTGAAGAATACCTGTTAGGTAAAGCTTTGGCTGATGATATTGTCGACAAAGACTCAGGTGAAGTGCTGTATCCATGCAATACTGAGATCACAGAAGAAGTCATCGAAGGCTTGCGTGAGCACAAAGTTAAGAAATTTGAAACCTTGTACACCAATGAATTGGATTGCGGTCCGTTCATTTCAGATACATTGCGCGCCGACTCGTCAACGAATCGCTTGGAAGCGTTGGTTGAAATTTATCGCATGATGCGTCCAGGTGAGCCGCCAACGCAGGATGCTGCGGAAAATCTATTCCAAAACTTGTTCTTCTCATCGGATCGTTACGATTTGTCGATTGTGGGCCGAATGAAGTTTAATCGTCGTTTGGGACGCGAAGACATTAAAGGCTCGGGCACGTTGAGCCGAGAAGACATCCTTGATGTGGTGAAGCACATGGTGGATATCCGTAATGGTAAAGGCATCGTGGATGACATTGATCATTTGGGTAATCGACGTGTTCGTTCTGTAGGAGAAATGACAGAGAACCAGGTGCGTGTTGGTTTGGTGCGTGTTGAACGTGCCGTAAAAGAGCGCTTGTCGACGGCTGAATCTGAAGGGTTGATGCCTCAAGATTTGATCAATGCGAAGCCTGTGGCTGCAGCCATCAAAGAATTTTTTGGTTCGAGCCAATTGTCTCAGTTTATGGATCAAAACAATCCGCTGTCTGAAATCACGCACAAGCGTCGTGTGTCAGCATTAGGCCCCGGTGGTTTAACGCGTGAGCGAGCAGGATTTGAGGTGCGCGATGTGCACCCAACGCATTATGGTCGTGTGTGTCCGATCGAAACGCCTGAAGGGCCGAACATCGGTTTGATTAACAGTTTGGCAACCTTTGCCCGAACTAATGATTACGGGTTCATTGAAGCTCCTTATCGTAAGGTGGTTAAAGGTAAAGTAACGGATGAGCTTGAATTCTTATCTGCAATTAACGAAGCAGAATATGTGATTGCACAGGCGTCTGCTGGTTTGGATAAGAAAGGTAAATTGACCGATGAGTTGGTTGCTGTTCGTCACATGCACGAATTCACCGTTAAGCCACCTGAAGACGTTGAGTACATGGACGTATCGCCGAAACAGATTGTGTCGGCGGCGTCATCACTGATCCCATTCCTCGAACACGATGATGCGAACCGTGCCTTGATGGGATCAAACATGCAGCGTCAAGCGGTTCCAACATTGGTTGCAGATAAGCCGTTGGTTGGTACGGGTATGGAGCGTGCCATCGCGTCGGATTCAGGTGTGTGTGTTGTTGCAAAACGTGGCGGTGTGATCGACTCAGTGGATGCAGGTCGCATTGTTGTTCGAGTGCATAGCAAAGAAGTGTCGGCGGGTGAAGTGCCAGTTGATATTTATAATTTGACTAAGTACACGCGTTCTAACCAGAACACATGCATTAA
>JBCDEX010000184.1:0-3293 GCA_039178995.1 Pseudomonadota bacterium
CAGAGTTGTTTGTACGTTGATATTTCAACGTTGAATCCATTGTGTTTGAAAATGTCCGTATCGAGCCAGCCATGACCAGATCCGATGCTGAGTATTTTTTTTAAGTCAGTCAATGATTTGCTATTGTCTATGATGTGCTTTTCGTCTTTGTTGATAATAAACATGCGGTGACCTAGCAGTCCTCGACTGATAGGGTAGTTGACCATTAATGCTTTTTGACTGCGCTGTGGGTTCAGACCTGAAATGATAATGTTGTACGACGATTTATTCGAAATCAGATTTTCAAATATACGACTCTGGCTCATGCCCGATATGGTGGTGATGGTTAAGGTGTGCTCGCCTGGGATGACCTTGATGGCTTCCTTTAATAAACTGATCCCATATGAGAACAGAGCTGTATCGTTCTCGACCGCGAGCGCAAAATTTGCACTGTGGGCGCTGTGAGACGACAGGTACAATAACAGAGCGCTTATGGCGTTCAACCATTGATTGGACTTAAATCGATGTGTCATTGGTGACCTCGGGTTTGACGAGAGGTAAGTACACATGGAATTGAGTGCCTTCATCAACCACGCTCTCGAGTTGGATGAAGCCCTGCATATTTTGGACAATACCAAACACCACATACAATCCCAACCCTGTTCCTTTGTCGACGTCTTTGGTTGTGAAAAACGGATCGAATATTTTGTCGATGTTCTCTTGCGTGATGCCTTCACCATTATCTGCGACCGTAATGCAGGCATAACGCTCGCCTTTGGATGCTTGATACAGTAGTGCTTGTTCTTTTGTAATGCATTGCGAATTTAATGACACCGTGATCTTTCCACCGCTGCTTTGTGAGATTGAATGGTGAGAATTGGTGGTTAAATTGATAATGATTTGAAGTATTTTAGCGGGTATTGAGACTACGTACAGAATTTCTTTGCAGACATTGTAAGACACATCAATTCGAACGGGGATGCCGGATTTAATGATGGATTGTGTATTTTCAATGGTTTGGTTTAGGTTAATACACGCATCTTCTTGGAATTTTGAGTAGCTGTAATTCATCATTTGAGTGGTTAATGTGCGCGCACTGGTGATCGCATTATTGATACCTGTGATGAGTTCTTGTTCTTTGTCGCTGACTTTGAAACTGAGTATTTCGTTGTACCCGCTGATAGCTAATAGCAGATTGTTGAAATCGTGTGCGATGCCCCCAACTAGAGTTCCAATTGACTGCATGCGTTGCATTTTATGCATTTGTTGAATGAGACGTTTTTCACTGTCGACAGCTTTATGCAATTCAGTAAGGTCAATGCTTGAAATTAAGATTGAATATTCGGAGTTGTCTAAATTGGAATATGTTGTGCCTTGCAAGGACAGGTGCTTTTTTTGACCGTAAATGTTGTTGAATTTTAAGCTCTGTGGCGGAATCTCTCCATCTATAATGGCCATATTCGCCACTTTGAAAATTACGTCTTGGGGGATATATTTGAGAATGTTGTCGTAGCAACCAAGTTCATGAGATACAAACTCTTTAAAAGCGATGTTTGATTGAGAAATTCTGATTATCTTTCTCAGCTCGTGTAATTGGATTGCGTCTTCTAAATTGCCTTTTGATGCCAGTTCTTGTGCATTTTTATAGCTGATTGAAAATTCAAAAATTGGGTTCTTAACTTTATTGTATATGGACTTGTACTGGCTTTCTTTCATGACCCACAGTCGTTGTTCATTGCGCCAATACAGGCGCAATAAGATGATGAGTAACAAATAGGATAAGATGATGACGACAACAAGCGAGGTTGTTCGACTTAGATGGTAAGAGAGCGTCTTTTTGCTGTACGTGACGTCAATGCTTCCGAGATAGATATCTTTTTTATTGATGTTTAGATTGTATGTCTTGCTGTTGGTGATATTTTGTTGTGGTGACTTAATAATGATTTTTCCTGACTCAATGGCCGGGCTAGAGATCTTTATTTTGAGTATTTCAGGGTCGGATTCGACGAGTTGTTCGAGCGTCTCTTTCAGTCCGTCTTCGTCAACTTCCCACAGAAAACCTTTAGCGCTGTTGCTAATCAGTGCGTTACTATACATCACTTTTTGCTCAAAACGTCGGGTGTGTTCAAGCAAGTCTTTGCTGAGCCAGATTAGACTGATGGTTAAGATGACGGCAATGGTGATGACAATGAACGACGGGATAATTTTGAGGTGTTGATTGCGGTTCATGTCATACAAATGAGTCGATTAAATTTAAATGTAGTGTTGTTTGAATGCTTCAGAAAGTAATTGCGTTCGGTTTTTTGCATTGAATTTAACACATAATCTAGAAATGTAACCTTTTACCGTGATCTCTTCGACAAAGATCCGTGAACCGATTTCTTTGTTGGTGAGTCCGTCGGCTAAAAAACGCAAAATTTTTCGTTCGCGTTCATTAAGCGTAATGTTTAGGTCGTTGTCTTTGTTTAACGTGGGGATGTACGTTTCACCATCAAGAATGAGTTCGATTCCCAAAATAAGACTTTTTGCTGAATTTGCTTTTGGGAAAAATCCTTTGGCACCACGTTGAATATAGTGAGCGCTGTCGTCTGAGTGCATTTGGCCAGACATCAATGCCAATTTAATGTTCAGCGGCTCGGATAAGGCGAGGTATTTTTCAAAGGCTTCATTAGGTGGTAGGCCTGGCATGCGGTAATCGAGCAGGATTAATACGATGTTGCTCTTATGCTTCTCGATTAAGTCGTCAGCTTGTGCGTATGTGTTGGCCATTAGTTAAGTCGATTGCCGTATAGTGGCTCCCTCACAGAGATCTTCTTCGTTTCCATTTGCGTTCCTGCATAGCCGAATCCAAGACAGCCCAGATGTCCATCACTTCCGCGGTTCCAACAAAACTCTCCGATTTCACAGACATTCGGCGGGAAGCAACCCGGCCGGAAGCGTTTCGCGACGCTAAGTTCGCCGATGAATTCGATGACGACACGCTCTTCTTTGAATGTTTCAGACGCGCAGACGGGAAAGTAGCTCTTCTTGGACCACCTCTGTTCAACCTTGCGGAAGGCGTCAAGAACGCCGTACTTTCCGATTCAAGCGGATCAACTGCCTATCCATTCATAGTCCGGCAACTCGATCGGCATTCGCAGATCATTGCAGATGTTCCGAAAACTGAATCGGTACTCCTGTTCACGCTTGGACAATCAAAGACTCAAATACCAATTCAGCCGTGTGAGACAGAACTGTTCTCCGGATGCAGGGTCTTGTTCACATTATCGAAGAACAACGACCTCGACTGGATAAAAGACTGGATCAAGTTCGCG
>JBCDEX010000185.1:0-3283 GCA_039178995.1 Pseudomonadota bacterium
CATGGCTTTAATTTCGGGGGGGAAGGTCAAGGCTATATATAACCTTTGATAATTTTGAAATATTATTTGATTCTTTAGATGATTTGAAAAGCGTTATTCACAAGCCTAAATTTATGGGGTTATTTTTTCAACATGAAGATAATTATGTTTTAGATTACCAAGGAAAAAAATATTATTTCTCTGGTGGCTTAAAATCAGATAATGGTCAGTTGTTTGTTGATTGGGTAAATAAAACGAGAATAAAACGAGACATATATGGCCGCCCAATTAATTTCAACTGTTTTCGAGGGTGTTATCAAAGTCATTGGACACTCATCAATTGCTGTCCAGTTACGTCCATGCTGCGTTAGGAGCTTGCTCTGAGCCTGTCTGTGATCAATCGAGTTCGACGGCGAGTGTGCCATCAATGTAGATGGCTTTTTTCTGGATGGGTTTGATCTCAATCCGACCATCTTTTAATGCGTTTTCAATGCGCGCTTGTTCGTCAAGCTGGGCTTGTTTTTGTTCTTGTTGCGTTGCCAGCGGGCGGTCTTTTATAAAATTCCATTTTCCTTGGTGTAGGTTGAGCCGTCGATGCGTAGGCACGCAGTCCGTGAATGCCGTTTGATTTCGGGTGTGGGTACCATAACGGTTATATGAATAGTCACAATTCGAACTCAACAGGTGGGCGACGGGTTTGTTGGGTGTCCAGATCAATGTGCATGCCGTACCAACACAGTCGTTGCCTTGTGCGATGAGGTCGATGAGTTGTTTGGGTGCGGACGCATTCGTTTGCTTGGGCCACACCGTGAGCTGAAAGCTCAGCTCATCGTTGGGGCTCATGTTATCGAAGTGGCGTTTGAGTTCCCACCGACTGGTTTCTTTTAATGCAAACTGAGCGTTCTGTGCGATCGTTTTATTGCTGTACTGAGTCATTTCGTTGAGGGCGGCACGTCCAGATTTGCCAAAATCAAACGCAAAGGCGGTGTAGTCAATGTCATCTACGGCCACGCGTCCATCCTTAATGCGGTTCAACTGATGGTGTGTTGAGAATGCATTGAAATTCAAAATGGGCAGGGCAAGAAAGAACGCTGCGACACACAGAGCAATTGCCATAAGGGTGTTGCTGCTGCGTAAGCGATTCATCCAGTCGGCTCTTCCAACGCACAAGGACAACGCATACGCAATGCCATACGCAATGGCGACTAAGACAGAGATCATGCCCCAAATGCGCCCAGGCGTTAGGCCGTATTGCTCGATGCGTTGACTCATGGAGAGCATGGCAATCACCGCAAAGGGCAGAATGCAAAAGGACAAGCCAATGGCGCTGAGGCGCATGACAGAATTGTCTGACGAGCTGTCGTTGTCGTTTCGAATGATGGCGTTGATTAAGGTGATGGCACCCACGGTGCAGGTCAGGAGTATCGGGGTGGTTGCACCAGCGTTCCAAAATGCATCTAAGCCATGAAATGGAAGAGCGCACAAAAAAAGCACCAAGCTGATGCACAACACGGGTGCAAGAATGGAGAGCACCGACATCACCAAGGCTTGTAAGTTACGGACAGTTTTTCCTGTTTCTTTGAGTACGCCCAGTGACGCGCCAAAACATGCTCCCACGAAGCACCATGGAAACCATTCTGTTTTCAATAGCTCGAGTAAAAAGGGCAAGCCAATGAGCTCAAACAAAGAGGCTAAGAGAAACGCAAGTAAAAAACTGATACCGACAAACGCGCCGCTGGCGCAGACGAAAATGGCGTCGCTCCACGCAAATGTGTGTAAATCGTCGTATGGAAGAGACAGTGTTTGCTGTGTGTGGAACGATTGGAACAAGGGTAAGGAAATACCAGCGGCTACGAGACTGGAAAAAAACGTGAGCTCAACGCCTAGTTGATCCGCGCCTGTTGAGATGGGTAAGGAGTGAAAAGAGAGAGCGGTTATAATGCTTGCCCAAGTGATGGAAAATAGCACACACCATGCGCTTCGATCACGTTCGAGCGTCAACGCCAGTGATAATGAAAATACAGCGATGAACAGTGCCGACGATACGCGAAACCGAAGATGGTATATGTCTGCAAACAATCCATCAAATAGAGAATACAGAGTAAGCCCGGTGGCCCCTAATAATAAGGACAGTAACCAGGGACGCTGAAACCAAGCGGCGGTTGTCGTATGCATATCGGGAGGCTCTTGTTCGTCGTGTTTATTAAGTGTAACTCACTTGTAACTATCCCCTAAAATAATACAGCTCATTTATGGGAAATTCTATAAACTAATCCAAGAGGATTTTCACATGAGCAAACGTAAAAAAGACACACAGATCGTGGCTATTTTAAAAGAGGCTGAAGCTGGTATGAGCGTTCAAGATGTTTGTCTCAAGCATGCCATTGGCAATTCAACATTCTATAAGTGGCGTGAAAAATTTGCTGGCATGGAGGCCTCCGACGTTAAACAATTAAAAGAGCTGGAAGAAGAAAACAGGCGGTTAAAACAAATGTATGCCGACTTAAGTCTGAAATCACAGCTGCAGGAAGAAATCATAAAAAAGCTGTAGCGCCTGTAGCTGAGCGTAAAACATGGGCAAAAGAGTTACAGGTAGATCATTCGATTAGTATATCGCTGAGCTGTGTGATTACGGGCATCAGTCGCACCGCATTTTATTATGAACCTAAACAGGTTGATGACAGTGAAATCATTGACGTACTCAATGGGCTAGTTGATAAGCATAAACGCTGGGGCTTTCCCAAGTGCTTTAAGCGTATCAGAAAATTAGGCTATTGCTGGAATCACAAGCGCGTTTACAGGATATATACAGCGCTAAAGCTCACAATATGAGACGTAAAAAACATCGATTACCCACGCGTAATCCAGAGCCATTGGCAGTGCCAAATCAGTATGGAAATACATGGTCAATGGATTTTATGAGTGACAGTTTGTATCATAAAGTGCGCTTTCGCACATTTAATGTGATTGATGATTTCAATCGAGAGGTGTTGGGTATTGATATTGAAACGGGCATGCCGTCATCAAGAGTGACGCGTTATTTAGATCGCTTGGCTGCTTGGCATGGTTATCCTGATAAAGTTAGAGTAGATAATGGGCCTGAGTTCACCTCATATGAATTCATGAATTGGGCGTGTGAGCACAATATTAAAATTGATTACATCAAGTCGGGCTGCTCATATCAAAATGCTTATATTGAACGGTTTAACCGTAATTACCGAGAAGACGTATTAGATTTATATATTTTCAATAACCTTCAAGAAGCGAAGCAATATACAGAAAGCTGGATTGAAATATATAACAC